>CALFXN010000127.1 GCA_937957815.1 uncultured Synergistales bacterium | reverse complement strand
CCAGAATCTGTGTTCCGGTCGTCGTTCCGTTGGAGATCCAGAGTTCCTTGCCGGCGATGCCGTCGTTTCCATTCAGAATGTAGATACCGGAACCGAGATAGACGAATTCGTCGCTGTTCCCGCTCTGGATTCCGGGCCGGATATCCCTGAGCAGGTTTGTCGCGGCCAGTCCCGACGTCGCACACGCGAGCACGAGACACACCGAAAAGACTCCCCGCAGAAGACGCATACAGCATCCCTCCTCTTCTTTGCGTTTCTTTGATTTCTGCATGGTATTCCTTCCTGAAAAATGCGTACGGTTCTTTCGGCTCATGCGCCGCGCGACCTGCGGAACGCGGAGACAAAAAAAAGAAACGCCCCGGGAGGAGCGTTTCTTCGGGTGATACATGCGACGATTTCGGAAGGCGCGATATCAGCGGCGTCTTCCGAAAAAGGCGGCCAGCGGCAGGAGAAGCAGCGGAATCAGGGGCGAGGCCCCGAGCGCGCATCCCCCGTTTTTCGCGGAAGATGCAGGCGCGGAGGTTCCGTCCGTCCACCAGGGCTCGGAGCCCCGACCGGTCTCGGCGCGGAACCAGAGCGTCGCTCCTCCAACGTACAGGATCGACGGACGGCTTGAAGACGGACTTCCGTCCGCGTCGACAAGCATCGTCGTTCCTTCGGCCGTTCCGTCCGAGATCCAGAGCTCCATGCCGCATTTCCCGTCGTCGGCCGGAAAGACGAGCCTGCTTCCGAACGCGACAAACGACGAGGCGGAGCCGAAAAGCGCCCCTCCTCGCCTGATTTCCGCGACCATCCGCGTCCCTTCGGAAGTTCCGTCGGATGTCCAGAGCTGCGATCCGTGAATGGCGTCGTCGGCCTGGAAGAACACCCTCCCTCCCGCAAACGTGAAGCACGACGGCGTCGAGGACGCCGTCCCGGCCGCGATATCTGCGAGCATCGATGGGGATTCGTCGCCGTCCCGCAAGATCCAGGGCTCCAGTCCGTGAACGCCGTCATCGGCCGCGAAGACGAGAATTCCGTTTCCGTACGCCATGTCCGACGTCCAGCGAAGCGTTCCCTGCCCGAACGCGACGGCGATCCGCGTTCCCGAACGGGTTCCGTCGCTCTCCCAGATCGCGCGGCCCGATACGCCGTCGTCCGCGAGAAAAAAGACCTTTCTCGAAGCGGCCACGATTCCAGACGGCATCGATCCGCCTCCTCCGCGCCGGATGTCGCGCACGAGTCGCGTTCCGGAACAAGTCCCGTCGCTCGTCCAGAGTTCGACGCCGTGCGTCCCGTCGTCGGCGGAGAAAAAGATTCGATCGCCGACGGGAACGAGCGAGGAGATCCTCGCGCCAGTCCCCCTCGGATTGATAGTATACAGAAGCGACGTCCCGACTTCCGTTCCGTCGCTCGTCCAGAGTTCCCTGTCCCCGGACGCGTTCGAAGCCTCGAAAAAGATTCTGTTCCCGGCAGCGACGAGTTTCGCGGGAGCCGCCCCTTCGCCGGGAGCGGGCACGAGGTCGGCGACCATTCGCGTTCCGTCAGGCGTCCCGTCGCTCGTCCAGAGCTCGCAGCCGTGGATCCCGTCGTTCGCGGCAAAATACGCCCTTCCTCCGTGCACTACGAAGAAACCGGGATTGCTGCTGCCCGTTCCTCTATTGATATCGGCCACGAGAAACGGAACCTCTCCCGGACCTTTCGTGGCCCAGAGTTCCTTCCCCTTCCGCCCGTCGTCGGCATCGAAGAGGAACAGACCGCCGACGGCCGTCATCGAAAGGGGGGCGCTCCCGTGAAGTCCGACGGACATCCCTCGGACGGGTTCCGTCCCCGCGAACGCCTGGGAGCACAAGAAAAGACACACCGCGAGAAAACGCGCGAAAACGGATCCGATGCACCGGAACCAACCAAGGCCGGTCATTCGAGTTCCTCCCCGAGGCTCTCCTCGAGAAGCCTGCGCGTCGTGACAATTTCCTCCTCCACGCGCTCAAGCATTGCCTTTCTCTTTTCCGGATCGATCGTCGCGGCTTTGGGGTCGGACACCAGGTACGTCCGCTTCTTTTCGAGAATCACCAGAAGCTGTTCGCGCTCCCGGATCATCCGCATCCGTTCGATGCGCTCCTGCTGGTCGCTGTCTTCCTTGACGAATGCGCCGCTCATGCCCGTCCCTCCCCGACATGCAGATTGTGTTATTGTACCCCACAAACGCGAAACGGGGGGAGAAGGGACTACCGTTTTCGAAGCGCCGCGGTGGGAAGAACGAACAGAAACGCAAAAAACGCGCCCGTGCCGGCGGAACATCCACCTCCGCCGCTCGCGGGAGAGGTCGTCGGCGTTGCGCTCGGTCCTTTCGTCGGCGATGGCGACGGCTCCGCGACGATAATATCGCATCGGGCGACGAGCCCTCCCGCCCGGGCCGTCACGATGGCGCGTCCGTCCGAAACGGCCGTGACGCGCACATAGCGTCCCGTTACGCCGCTCAGCGTCACGACGTCGCGCAGAACCCGGTTCCCCACCGGCGGCGAGAAAGTTTCGCCGCCCCACAAAACATCTCCGGCAACGGGGCGACGAACGGCGGTGAGGGCAAAAGATCTCCCGACGACGACCGCGTCCGTCGGACACCTCTCTATGGCCAGCGTCCACGGCGTCGGCGCGACGCTCGGCGTCGGAATCGGTTCGACCCTCGCGATGTACAGGATGTTCTCGATCCTGCTGTCGGCTTTTCCGTCGAACACGAAGAGAACATCGTTCCCGGTGCTCAGGGTGGCGTTTTTGAAAGTCCTTCCGCCGGGAGACGGGCCGTCGACGACGAACACCGTCATCCACACCGTGAGATGGTCCACGGGGATGCGTCCGCCGCTCCGGATCTCGTCCGCGTCGGCCGCGACGAAACTCTGGCGGTCGAGAAGCGGCTTCGCGCGCCCCCCAAGATCGCTGGTGATATCGGAGGCGTTTCCTGAGATCGGGCGGCTCCTGAGCGTGAAGGCACTCCAGAAGAGTTTCCGCCAGTCCCCCGAGAAATCGTATCCGGCGAGCTTCCCCGCTGGGATCGTGAAACGGAGCTGCACTGGAAGGATGCCGCGCCCTCCGGCCGGGTCGACTCCCTCGACGGAGAACGCGTCGTACCAGACGAGCGCGTCTCCCTCCGCCGCGCGGAGCGCCGCGATGCCGGGGAAGTCCGATGGATCGGGGTTCCGGATGAATTCCGCGCGTCCGACGTCGAGATCGTCCGAGATGACGGAGATATCGCCGCTCAGATCCGGGAGAACGGCCCTCAGCCCCGCGACGATCGCGGGAGCCTCGCAGTCGCACGGGGCGTGGACGAAGAGGACCGAACAGTCGGGGGAACAGTCGTTCGAGACGAGACGCAGCGGGAACGCGAAGTAGTTCGTGTTCCACCGCCCCCGGACGGTCGTCCCGTCCTGCGCGGCGAAGACGAAATCGCTGTTCGCCATCGGCTGGATCGTCTTCGTGAACGCGGGGTAGACGGCGCTCCCGCAATTCAGTGTAATGATGTCGCCCGCTTCGGGATCGCCCACGCCTTTTCCGTTCCAGCGCCAGAAGTCGCCGTATCGGTAGGCGGCGTCGATCGTATACGATCCCATAGGCAGCCCGAGAAAAAGAAGAGGCGTCGATCCGTAGATTCCCCGTCCCCCGATATCCGGAATTTCCGGACGGTCGACCGCGTCGACGAACAGATATGGCAGCGTATCGCAGAGCCCGCAATCCGTCCCGCAGATTCCGTGCGCCGTGAGATCGCCGCAGCAGCCGGAAACGTCGAGCTTTCGTACGCCGAGGTTCTGGACCAGGACCCTCGGAACGAAATACGTCTCCGGCATGCCGCACGGATTCGCCCCGCAATCGCACGAGTCGGGACCGAGAAGCTCGAATCCTCCGTACCAGACGCCCAGATCGAGCGCCTCGCCGAACCGGATGTCGGCGATCTCGGTCAGATCCCAGGACGCGAACAGATCGAGGGACGTGAGCGATCCGAACAGACTCGTCCGCCACAGATAGCGGTCCAGAAGAAGTCCCATCTGGTCGGATGAGGTTCCCGTGTATTGCGGACAGGAGTTGTAATCCTTCTTCCACGGTCTGACGACGACATCGGAAAAATCGGGGAGGTCGCATGGCGATTCGGGATCCACCATGCTGTCAAGCAACTGCGTCAGCCAGAAGATGTGTGAATTCGGCGCAACCCTGACCCGGACGATATCCGCCGCGTCGTTCAGGCGCGCGACAGTCAGCGGGAAGCCCATGAATGCCGGCGTCCATTGGTCCGGGACATAGGCGAAACGAAGATCCTGGCAGCAGTATACTCCCGCGCGATCCGGCACGTCGAACCATACGCGGAGGCTCTGCCCGACGACATCCGCGTAGTTGCGCGCCGCACAGTCGTTCAGCGAAAAGCGCAGTCCGCAACACGCCGTCGAACAGGCGCCGGCACCCCCTCCGAAGAGATCGAGAAGGTTCAGGGTCCCGATCGTCTGCTGCGCGTCAGCGGAGACGAACACGCGGAGCGGAATCTCGACGGCGTTTTCGAGTCCCGGAGCGTTTCGGGTCGTCCGCAGCAACGCGCCGAACCATGAGAGCGGTGGGTCGGTCGCATCGTGCGAGATGTATCCTCCCTCAGTCCACGGCCCCCATGAATCGAGGACGTTCCAATCGGAACGAATCGTGACGAGCCCGGCCTTCACGAGAAAATCGAAGCTGGCAACCGATGCGTCGTCCCGGCTCAGAACGAAGGAAAAACCGGGAACATCCGCGGACAGAATCCCCTTGTTCCAGGAATTCAGAATGAGAGGGAAGGGAGACAGAGCGGACATATCCCCGCTGATCGTAAACATGTCGAACGCGCCCGAAACGCCGTAAGGGGCAAGAACGGCGTCTTCTCCGCCGCCGAGGGCATTCGCCGCCTCCCCCGACAGAAGCGCGAAAAGGAACGAAAGGATAGAAACATATCGTCGCGGGCCATGCAAGATTTTCATATCCGATCGATCCCTCCTGAGGGCCAAGGCACACGGAAAATTCTTCTGTACTCTTTTTCCTATATTGAGAATAGTCGTATGCAATTCGCGGAGTGTCAAGAGGAAAAAATGAAAAAAGTCCCGGAAAAGATCTCCCGGGACCCGTTATGACAATTGCGGTATGGAAACGGCGCCGGGACTCAAAGCATCCGTTTCCTCCAGAGGAAGTACGCGGCCCCGCACGCGAGGACGAGGGAGAGTCCGGTAACGAATGTGAATCCCATCGGATGTCCTGTGAACGGAACCGGGACATTCATTCCGAAAAAGCTGCTCACGGCCGTCGGAATCGCCAGAAGGATCGTCATCGAGGCGAGGAATTTCATGACGATGTTCAGGTTGTTGGAGATGATCGACGCGAACGCGTCCATCATGCCACTCAGGATGTTGCTGTACATCTGGACCATTTCGAAGGCCTGGTCGTATTCGATCTTGACGTCCTCGAGGAGATCCTCGTCCTCCTCGCGAACCCTGATGAGTTCGTGCATCTGGGAATTCGAGCAAAGGCGGATGAGCTTGTCGACGACTGCGCGATTCGCCCGGAGGGCGGCCGTAAAGTAAGTGAGTCCCTTTTCGAGGTCCAGAAGCTGGAAAAGCTCCTCGTTCTTCATCGACATGCGGAGGTTCCGCTCGATCTGGTCAGACTGACGGCTGATCTGCGTCAGGTGCTTGAGAAAGAGCGTCGCGGTCTTGAAGAGGATCTGGAAGAGAAAACGGGTCCGCTTGTAGGAGCAGAAGCCATTGATATTCCCGGGTTTTCTCGGAAGGATGTCGTTCTCTTCGAGGCAGACCGTCACGATATAGTCGGCCGTGATGACCACACCGAGCGGAATCGCGTCATAGTTGAAATTGCCGCATGCCTTCGGCGTATTGATGACGACGAGGATCGCGTTGTCCTCGACCTCGATGCGCGACGTTTCCTCGACGTCGAGGGCCGCGACGAGAAGATCCCTCTGGACTCCGGTAATCTTCGAGATCGTCTCCAGTTCCTCGCGAGACGGAGCGACGGCATTGATCCAGGACCCGCCGATTGCGCCTTCCGGCGCGAGCGGCTGCGATTCCTTTTCCGAAAAGCTCTTGACGATTGACAGCATCGATACCACCCCTTGTACCCAAAGATCGCGCGCGTTCGTCGCTCGTCGTCCGGGCGGCAGAACGCAACGCACCCGTGCGCGTTTCCGCACGGGAGAACGAAGGGTGGGCCTGAAAAGAGGAATCCTCTGCGATCTATGGGAATTTCGCGCCTCTCCTCATGCCCGGCAGGCGCCGGACATGGTCGGAACCATGAGGGGGCGCCGGAGATTATTCGGGTACTACAAAAGCGAAACAATGAAAACCGCACAACGGAACTTTTTGGCTACTGTCGCTTTCCATTCCACATCTCCTTCCCGTCCTGTGTGACACCGACCCATAGTGATTGTACTCGCCCCGATCACAATCGGCAAGGGGGGTAATCTGCGCCTCATGGAGTGCATTGAGTGCGAAAAAAGGCCTTCTTCGCGTTCATGCTTCTTCTGAGGGTTCTTTTCTAAAAAAAACGACGGCCCTTCCGGTCTCCCGGAAGGGCCGTCCGATTCCAGCAGCGCAGGAAACCCGCTACCGGCCCGAAACGACGCGCCCCTACTTCGACGGGACAGAAGACGGCGCGACCGCCTGCGTACCCTGCGCGGGAACCTGAACGTTCGCCGCGGCGTTTTCCTTCACCTGTTCCGCGAGCATCCGCTCGAAGCGCCACGCGGCCATCTCGGAGCGGAGAGACTGGATCTTCGCGAACAGATCCCGCGCCTTCGCCTGATCGACGGGATTCTCCATCATCGCGAGTCTCAGCTGAAGACGGGTCTTTTCCATTTCGGTCATCTTCGTTCTGAGCTCGGCGGGGACATCCATCCGCCCTTCACGCCGTCCCATCATCTTCCGTCCCCCGAAGCGGCAGTCTCCGTCATCGAAGCTCCGCATCATCCGCGATCCGCGAAACCCGCACGGTCCCCCACAACCGGACGCACCTCCCTGAGCCATGACGCACTCGCCGCCCGCCGCTCCGCACACCCCGCGCCCCATGCCGGGGCCGTACGCAAAGGCGACACCCGCGACAACCAGAACGACGACCGCCGCTCCCGCAAGAACCATTCGCTTCATCTCTCGCACCTCCAGTGGATTTTCCGATATGGCGCAAGTGTACGGTCCGGAAGTCGCAGGGACATCGGCAGAATACTCCAGCACAGTATGCGTACTTCTACGGGGTGTACAAAATCCGGCGAAGGATTCCTGCGCGAGATCGCGCAAAACGGTCGGACAGGGCGATCTATCTCCGCGCCCACCACAGGTACGCGAGGATCGCAGCCTGAATGACGACGACACCCCACGAAATGTATTGGAACGTTTTCTTCGAGACCTTGTGACGGAAGAGCCGCTGCGCCAGGAGGCCGGCCGGAGAACCTCCGAGGAAGTCGAGACCGTGCAGAATCCACTCCGGCACGCGGATCAGGTCGGTTTTCGAGATGACCTTGTCGTAGCCGTACATCCCGAACGTCACGACGTTGATCGAGAGAAGATACGCACGGACCGGATGCCACCGGAAGCGGAAGATGAGGTACGACGCGGCCGTGACGATCAGGAGAGCCGCCGTCGCGCCGAAGATCCTGTAGGGCGAGAGCTGCATCCCGAGCGTCGTGACCGACGTCGCGGCGAGCCCCTTCTCGGTCTTTTCGTACGCGAATTCGACGCGCACGCCGACGGCGGGGTTCATGTTCCCCGTGACCTTCGTCCCGTGGAAGAAGACGTCCCCTTCAAGCCCCTTCGCAGCGATAAAGCCGTACCCCTCCCCGGAATCGTACTTCACGATAACGCCCTTCATGGCGTCTGCGCCCCCTTTCGGCAAGAGTGTGGATAGGAGTAGTATACCCCCGTCCGCCTCGTCAAACGAAAAATACGGCGAACTCCCGGCATCCTGGGAGGGCCGAGTCCGACGACACAACGAAAACTATCCGCTTGACAGCGTCCCGACAGCGTGCTACTCTACCGCACAATTCGAACCATCGGAGGTAGATCGGAAGAGCACACGTCTGAACTCCAGTCACGTGGCCTTATCGCGTATG
>CALFXN010000126.1 GCA_937957815.1 uncultured Synergistales bacterium | reverse complement strand
TCTCGTCGCCCCGAAAGCACGGGAAGATACGCCGGATATGAACGATGGAAAGCAGGAAGAGGGCCTCACGAGCCGAAACGACGCATGATTTTTCGGAATACGTCGGTAATTGCCCATTTGCGTTCAGGACGGTATAATGCGAACGTACGTGCAACCCGGTTGCAGTAGTGCGCCGCATTTCATAGTGAAGGGAAGGATCGTCCCGATGAGGCGTTTGCTCGTCCGTACCCTTGGTGTCGTACTGTTCGCCCTGATCTTCGGAGTTCTCGCGGCATCCGCGTCCTGCGCCGCGACCGTAGCGGCCGCCGCGAGCCTTCAGCCCGCGCTCGACGTCATTCTGCCGGAATTCAGCAAGGATACCGGAATCAAAATGGAAGTGGTATACAGCGCTTCGGGCAATCTGGCGAAACAGATCGAGAACGGAGCTCCCTTCGACCTGTATATGAGCGCCGACGAGAAGTGGGCCCGATATCTCGAGGAAAAGGGGAAGGTTACGGATCCCCGAGCGTTCGTGCAGTCGCCCCTTGTCTTGTGGTGGAAGAAAACGGAGTCGCCGAAGGAAGATGGACTGAAAGAGCCCAAGGTCACCGTGGTCATCGCAGATCCCGAGGTGGCGCCGTTCGGGAAGCTGGCGCGTAAATACCTTGAATCCAGGGGGCTCTTCGAGACGATGAACAAGGAAAACCGCGTCATCATCATGGGCGACGTGATGAAGGCGGCGCTTGCCGCAAAGGCCGGCGGCGGGGACTATGCGCTCCTGCCCCTGAGCAACGCGCAGCAGCTTGGAGAGGGGAGCTTCTCGAAGGTGTCGGCGCAACCGCAGGTCCTCTTCATCGCGAACGTGAAGGGGAGAACGACCTCCGAAACCGAAAAACTTGTGGAATATCTTTCGACCGAAAAGGCCGTAAAACTCTTCTTCTCGAAGGGATTCGAGATGGCGTCCTCTCAGGGAAAGACCGGCAGGAACTAGCGGCCGGCGGATGAACGAGGCGGTCTTTCTCAGCCTCAGGGTTCTTGCGTATGCCGTACCGCTGCTTCTCGTCCTCGGAAGCGCACTGGGGTGGGTTCTGGCCCGTTGCCGCTTCCGGGGGCGGGAGGTTGTGTCCACGCTTCTGCAGCTTCCGATCGTCCTCCCGCCTTCGGTCCTCGGCTTCTACCTGCTCTACGGAATGGGGGCCGTTCCCTTTTTCCGTGAGCGCCACATTCTCTTCGCGTTTCCGGCGACAGTGATCGGCGGAATGACGCCCGCGCTTCCGATCATGATCCAGGCGGCCCGGGCGGCGTTCTCCGGAGTCGACAGGGATCTCGAGGACGCGGCCCGGACCCTCGGCGTCGGAGAATGGCGCATCTTTTTCCGGATCACGCTCCCGCTGTCACGCAGGATGCTGTTTACGGGACTCGCGCTTTCGTCGGCCAGAGTGCTCGGCGATTTCGGCGTTACGCTGATGATCGCCGGGAACATGCCGGGGCGAACGCAGACGTTGCCTCTCTACATCTATCGCCAGGTCGAATCGCTGAACTTCGGCGCCGCGCACTGGGCTGCCGGGGCCCTCGTGGCCGTCGGAGTCGCGTGCCTCGCGGCCGTCCGACGCATGGAGACCAACCGCCATGAGCGCATGGTTTGAGGCGGACTTCGAGGACCGGATCGGAGCG
>CALFXN010000125.1 GCA_937957815.1 uncultured Synergistales bacterium | reverse complement strand
ATTCCGGACTTCGCGTTGAGCGGCGAGATCGCCCCTCCGAGTCTCCAGGCGGCGATCGAAAGGGCCAGGACCTTCGGGGAGTTCGGGAGCAATGCGGCGACGCGCTGACCTTTGCCGAATCCCGACGATCGCAGTTTCTCCGTGCAGTCGTCGATGAAGGCGAGGAAGCGATCTGTCCTCCACCATTCCCCGTTCCACCAGAGAATGCGTTCTTCCGGCGACGGCGAGAGTCGCCCGAGAATCGCTCGTTCCAGTCGTTCCGTCATTCAGAGTCCACCTCTTCTCTCGATTCTCTTTTCAAAGTGGAGTTATGGTACCATATCCTCCGCACAGGGAGGAAGAGATCATGAACGAATACGAACATCATTCACGGAATGCTGACACCGCCATCCGCTCCTGCATTCCCGAAGCGGTCGCACTCAACCTCGCGATCGCGGCCAATCCGGAAACCGGAGGAAACGAGCGTTTCGCGTGTGCTGCCCATTCGGAATTCCTGCGTCACGCGGGCTTTTCCGTCGAAACTCCGTTTTGCGGCATACCGACGGCCTTCTGCGCGACGGGGGGAACCGGCGCTCCTGTCGTCGCCCTTCTCGTCGAGTACGACGCCCTTCCGGAAATCGGACACGGATGCGGACACTGTCTCCACGGCGCAATGTCTTCGCTTGCGGGAGCGGCACTGCTGCCGTTCGTAAACTGGACGGGCGGAACCCTGCGCGTCATCGGAACCCCGGCCGAGGAGACGAACGGGGCGAAGGTCACAATGGCGAAATCGGGCGTCTTCGACGACGTGACGCTCGCGATGATGATCCACTGCAACGACGTGACGAACTTCGTCCGATACCGGTCGCTCGCGATGGACGCGCCGGAATTCACGTTCACGGGACAGACGGCCCACGCGGCGGGCGCTCCCTGGGAGGGGCGAAACGCCCTGAACGGCGCGACGCTCTTTCTGCATGCGGTCGACATGCTGCGCCAGCACGTCCGTCCCGATGTCAGGATGCACGGCGTCATCACCGAAGGGGGGACGGCTCCGAACATCGTCCCGGACCGTGCGGTCGTTCGCTGCTACGCTCGCGCCCCGGAGCGGACCGCACTCGATGCACTCATGGACCGTATCGGGCGATGCGCCGCCGGAGCCGCAACGGCGACGGAAACGGATGTCTCCAGGCGGCTCGTGGAATACAGCTTCGACGATACGAAAGCGAACGAGAGCGCCGAAACGATGATGGAGTCGGTCTTCTCCGAACTCGGGCTTCCGCTCTCTCCCGCTCCCGGCCCCATCGGATCGAGCGACGTCGGCAACGTCAGCCACAGGTGCCCCTCGCTCCAGCCGCACCTTGCTATCACCGACACGCCGACTCCCCATCACACGAGGGAGTTCGCGCAAGCCGCATCGGGACCGCTCGCAGCGAAGGCGCTGGAAGTTGGAGCGCAAGCTCTCTCGCGGGCCGCGATTCGAGTCTTTCTCGACGGCGCTCTGCGGGACAGGATGCTCCGCGACTATGGAGCTTCCCGCAGCCGGACTCCGAGAACGCCGTAAGGCAGGGGGCGGAACGGACACTCCGCCACGATCCTGTTTTCGAGATCCTCCATGCATCGGAGCGGGCGGATGATGCGACCGTTTTCATCCCGGCAGTCGAGCGGAAACGCGACGGGTCTTGCCTCGATCGTGAGAGTATCGCGGCCGGTGAAGGCTGCGACGAGAAAATTCCATTCGGAAAGACCGAAATACTCGTCGACGAATCCTTTCGCAAGGGACTGCTCGCTTGCGGAAAGCGCGTCGAAATCCGGGATGAGGACGGCATACGGCGCGACGCGGATTCGCTCGGCCCTCAGGGGAATCCATCTGATGTTTTCTCCGGCTCCGGAAAGAAGAGGCCGGGACCACGCTTCGAACAGCTGATACACGGATGTCACCTCCGTGCGTTTCATTATAACTCTCCGACGCCCGGCGTCCGCTCGGGAGTCAGGAATACGGAAAGGAACGATAATGAACGAAGCCGCCGTTCGCGCTCTCATACAGGGTCTTCGGGACGGGACCGTAACGGATGACGCATTTCTCAGGAAGATCCGCGCCCTCCCGTTCGAGGATCTCGGGGACGTCAAATTCGACACGCACCGTTCCCTGAGAAAGGGATTCTCCGAGATCGTCTATTGTCCCGGAAAAACCGACGACCATCTCAGGAAGATCGCCGGAACGTTCGCCGACCGCAATGAGCCCGTCCTATTTTCGCGTGCCGCGCCGGCGCAATACGACGTCGTCCGGGACATCATACCGGACGCCGTTCACTACCCGAAGGCCCGAATGATCGGCCTTCGTCCGCCGGTCGCCCCGGGTGTTCCGGGCCTCACCGTCGTCACGGCCGGAAGCAGCGATATCCCGGTAGCAGAGGAGGCCGCCGTGACTGCGGAGTACATGGGCTGCGCGGTCGAACGTCTTTTCGACGTCGGTGTCGCCGGAATCCACCGGCTGCTCTCGCATCTCCCGCTGCTCCAATCCTCGAAGGCCATCGTCGCCGTCGCAGGAATGGAGGGCGCGCTTCCGGGAGTTCTCGCCGGACTCGTAGCCTGCCCGGTCATCGCGGTTCCAACGAGCACGGGGTACGGCGCAAATCTCGGAGGCATCGCGCCGCTTCTGACGATGCTCAATTCGTGCGCCTCGGGCGTTTCGGTCGTCAATATCGACAACGGACTCGGGGGGGGGTATACCGGCGCGATCATCGCGCTCCAGGGAAGACGCGATGCCGCGGGCCGGGAACG
>CALFXN010000124.1 GCA_937957815.1 uncultured Synergistales bacterium | reverse complement strand
GAGAATTCCGGCGATACGCCCGTGAACCTCGACGCGTGGTCGCGCTCCTTCCTCGGATGGGAGACGCCGTCGACGGCGACAGAAGGGACCGTGACGTTCGGCGTCTCGCTGAACGGGCGTAACCGCATCGCGAAGCTCATGAACCCGAAACACCGGGCGACGGAGTACTACCTCGCGGAAGTCCGCTATCCGACGGGCTGGGACGAGGGGCTCGCGAAGTTCGGGAAGTCCTTCGACTCGTGCGGCGGCATCCTGATCCTCCGCGTCGACGAGACGATCGGCTCGCTTACCGCGAACGATTTCAACTCCTACGTCAAGGGCAAGAACCAGGGGCTCGTCCCGATGGAGGCCAACGGCCCCCACATCGTCGCGAAGAAGACGGAAAAGGGAACGTGCGAGACGCTCTGGTACAAGGACAACGCGGACTACGTCGGAGACGGGACCTTTTCGGACGCGGGAAAGCCGAGCGCGAAGTTCTACGACGGAAGCGAGAGCGGAATATCGGTGTCCAATATCTCGTCGTCCGCGAAGACGATGACGGCGACCGTCTCGACGCTCATGCCGAAGCCGACCGACGTCCCGAAGCCGTCGGTCGATCCGGACGCGACCGCGAACGTTTCGGGCGGCGCCGTGGCGGGCGCTCCGGTTCCGGTGGCGTCGCAGGACCTTCCGCCGATGGGGAAGCCCGATCCGTCGGGCGTCGGGATGGATATCGCGTCGATCTACGACGTGATCGGCGACGACGCAGAATCGTCCTTCGCGATCCTCGCCGTCGACAACGCGAACACCGTCCGCTACGACGCGACGGGCAACCGCGTGACGATCGGGCTGGAGTCGGAGTTCGCGATGGAGAACGACGTCTTCTACTGCTGGCTCCTGATGGCGTGGAACCGCGAGGAAAACGGATGGTCCGCGGCGTGGAACGCGGACGACGCGGTTGTTTCCGGGACGCGCGCGCGGCGCGACGGCGATACCCTGCTGCTCGAAAGCGTCTTCGTCGACGGCGGGTCGTTCGACATTGACGGCGCGATCGACGGCTTCGTGACGGTGAAGAGCTTCGAGGGGCTCTTCGGCGTGCCGCTTCTCGGCGATGGACCGACGCCGACGCAGGGAGACAAGGGCAGCGGCGGCGGGTGCTCCGTCGGCGTCACACCGGCGTTCGCGCTGCTTCTGCTGCCGCTCTTCGTGCGACGGAGGCAGGGACGGGCGTTTCCCTGGAGATTCCTGTAGAATAGTTCGAAAGGAACGATCATGAACAGTTCGCGCGCGGGGGAATCGCTCCCCCGCGTTTTTTTATGCGCGATCCGTCATGTGATATAATCCGCGATCGGAAGAGACAATCGTCGGAATCGTCCAAAAGGAGGTGCGCGCTTTATGGCCCGAGTTGTCCTGTGACGACGGGGAATCGTATGCACGTCGTGCGTGGTTCGTGATCGGCGGCATCGGGAGACAGGAGGCGCGCGGAGACTGTCTTCGACCGT
>CALFXN010000123.1 GCA_937957815.1 uncultured Synergistales bacterium | reverse complement strand
AGATAAGGCCACGTGACTGGAGTTCAGACGTGTGCTCTTCCGATCTTATCGAGATGGCCGTATCGTCGGAGGAAGATGGAAAGGGCGCGACGGAGGACGTCGTCCTGAATTCGATGAAGGCCATCTGGACGCGGCCGGAATCCGAAGTCTCCGCGGACGAGTATTCGGAGTTCTACAGACATCTTTCTCACGACACCAATCCGCCGCTCCGCAGAATCGTCTTCTCCGCCGAAGGAGCGACCGAATTCCGCGGGCTCGTCTTCGTTCCGTCGAAGGCGCCCGCCGATCTTCTTTTCAGGGAACGGCAGAGCGGCGTCAGCCTCTATATCAGACGTGTATTCATCATGAGCGGATGCGAGGAGATCGTCCCCGGATATCTCAGATTCCTCCACGGGGTCATCGATTCGGAGGACCTGCCCCTGAACATCTCCCGCGAGATCCTGCAGAACGATCCGAAGCTCCGCATCATGAAGCGGAGTCTCGTCCGTCGGGTGCTCGCGAGCCTGAAAAAGCTCCGCGACGAGGACCGCGACGCCTACCGTTCGTTCTGGAGTGAATTCGGCGCCGTTCTCAAGGAGGGGATCGTCCGGGACCCCGACATGAAAGAACAGATTCTCGACCTGTGCCTCTGGAAGACCACGAAAGACGGAGGCGATACGACGCTCGACGAGTATGTTTCACGGATGGCCGAAGGACAGGACGAAATCTACTACCTGACCGGACGCGACTGCGAGACGCTCCGGAGTTCCCCGCACCTCGAGGCGTTCGTCGCCGAGCGGCGCGAGGTTCTGCTGCTCTGCGATCCGGTCGACGATCTCGTCATGCCGATGACCTTCGAATACAGGGAGAAGAAGCTCCTTCCGGTCACCAGGGAAGGAGTGGTCCCCCGGAGAACGGGCGCGAGGAAAGACGACGAATCCGCGGCAGGCGTGCGTGCCGAGTCGCTGCGATCGCTGATCGACGCCGCGAAGACGGTCCTTTCGGATGTCGTCCGGGATGTCCGGATCTCCGAACATCTGACGTCGTCCCCTGCCCGTCTCGTTTCGGATCCGAACGCGCTCTCTCCGCAGATGGAGCGCATGTTCCGGGAGATGGGACAGGCCGTTCCGCCGACGAAGAGGATCCTCGAACTCAACGCGGAACATCCGCTCGTTGCCGGGATGAACGCCCGGATCGCGTCGATGGACGACGCGGAGAAGACGTCGCTTCTCGGACTCCTGTACAATCAGACCCTTCTTGCGGAGGGGGTCGTTCCGGAGAAGCTGCCGGATCTCGCGCGAGGGATCGCGATGGTGATGGAGGGGTACCTCGGAAAGATCGCGAACTTGGGTTCCGGGGAGAACGATCATATAAATTAATTTCCCTTTTATTTTGGCATTGACAGGTTCCACGGCTTGGGATACGCTTTTGATCGTATGGTCCGCATCACCATATCTTACAAGGGAGGCAGGTTCATGAAGAAGGCACTGGCACTCGTCACGGGTCTGGCACTTGCGTTGATGCTGTCGGGCGCGGCGTTCGCCGCGGAAGCTCCGTTCCACATCGGTATCTGCACCGGGACGGTTTCCCAGTCGGAAGACGATCTCCGCGGCGCGGAAAAACTCATCGAGCTCTACGGTGACGTCAAGAACGGCGGCATGATCCAGCACATCACGTATCCGGACAATTTCATGACGGAAATGGAAACGACGATCTCCCAGATCGCGGCTCTTGCGGACGATCCCAAGATGAAGGCTATCATCGTCAACCAGGGAATCCCGGGAACGGCTCCGGCCTTCAAGAAGATCCGCGAGAAGCGCCCCGACATCATTCTCATGGTCGGAGAAGCGCATGAAGACCCCGGCACGATCGAGCCCGTCGCGGACGTCGTGATCAACGCCGACAACATCGCACGCGGCTACCTCATCATCGAGGCGGCCAAGAAGATGGGCGCGAAGACCTTCGTCCACATCTCCTTCCCCCGGCACATGAGCTACGAACTCCTCTCCCGCCGCCGGAACATCATGGAAGTGGCGTGCAAGGACATCGGCCTGAAGTTCGCGTTCGAGACCGCTCCGGATCCCACGAGCGACGTCGGCGTTCCCGGAGCGCAGCAGTTCATCCTCGAGAAGGTCCCGGCCTGGCTCGACAAGTACGGCAAGGACACCGCGTTCTTCTGCACGAACGACGCGCATACGGAACCGCTTCTCAAGAGAATCGCCGAACTCGGCGGCTACTTCGTCGAGGCCGACCTTCCCTCGCCGCTCATGGGGTATCCCGGAGCGCTCGGCATCGAACTCTCCGACGTCAAGGGCGACTGGCCGAAGATCCTGAAGAAGGTCGAAGACGCGGTCGCGGCCAAGGGCGGCTCCAAACGCATGGGAACCTGGGCGTACTCCTACGGCTACACGAACTCCGCGGCTCTCGGCGAACTCGCCAAGACCCTCATCGAGAGAAAGGAAACCCCGAAGGATCTCAAGGTCAAGATGAAGGACATCACCGCGGCGTATGAAAAGTACACCCCGGGCGCCAAGTGGAACGGCAGCATGTACACCGACATCGCGACGGGCGTCAAGAAGAAGAACCACTATCTGCTCTATCAGGACACCTACGTGTTCGGGCTCGGCTACCTCGGCATGACCAAGCTGACGGTCCCCGAGAAGTACTTCACGGTGAAATAACCGATACCCTTTCGTCACACGGGGGGAGAGAGGCATCCTCTCTCCCCTTTTCCATGCGGCGGCGCAGGTCGGAAATCAGAGACGGGGCCCGGAGCGCTTTACGGACCCTGCTTCGCAAAGAGGTGATGGTGGTTCATGGAAGGTCATGAGCTTCTCCGGATGGAAGGGGTCGGGAAGTCCTACTTCGGGAACAGGGTTCTCTCGAACGTGAACTTCACCCTGAAGAAGGGACAGATTCTCGGGCTCGTCGGCGAGAATGGCGCGGGCAAGTCCACCCTCATGAACATCCTTTTCGGAATGCCTGTGATTCAGGAGACCGGCGGATACGAAGGCAAGATCTTCATCGACGGCAACGAGGTTTCATTCGCCAGCCCCTTCGAGGCGCTCGAGGCGGGCGTCGGAATGGTGCATCAGGAATTTTCCCTTATCCCCGGATTCACGGCGGCCGAAAACATCGTCCTGAACCGGGAGTCCACGAAATACAACATCCTCGTCGAAGCGTTCGGCGATCGCCTGAAGACCCTCGACAGACGCAAGATTCGTCAGCGCGCCGAAAAGGCGATCGAAACGCTGAATGTCGACCTCCACCCGGATATGAGCGTTTCCGAGATGCCCGTCGGGCACAAGCAGTTCACGGAAATCGCACGGGAAATCGACAAGGAGCGCACCCGCCTCCTGGTTCTCGACGAGCCCACGGCGGTCCTCACCGAGACGGAGGCGGCGATTCTCCTCAAATCCATGAAAAAACTCGCCGGACTCGGCATTTCGATCATCTTCATCTCCCACAGACTTCAGGAAATCCTCGACGTCTGCGACACCATCATCGTCCTCCGCGACGGAGAGGTCGTCCGCGAGTTCGAACCCGAAAAGACCGACCTCATGTCGATCGCCTCCGCGATGGTCGGACGGTCGATCCAGGGGCAATCGAGGCGGACGCAGGAGGATGCGGACCGGACATCCGGCGACGTCGTCCTGACGGTCGAGCACCTGTGGGTCGACATGCCCGGCGAGACGGTCCGCGACGTGAACCTCGAAATCCACAGGGGCGAGATCTTCGGCATCGGCGGTCTCGCGGGCCAGGGGAAGCTCGGCATCGGAAACGGAATCATGGGACTCTACGCGTCCGGCGGGACCGTGACCTTCGACGGCCGCAACGTCCCCCTGAACGATCCGATGGCGCCGATGTCGATGGGCATCGCGGCCGTCTCGGAGGACCGGCGTGGCGTGGGGCTCCTCCTCGAGGAACCAATCTCGTGGAATATCATCTTCACGACGCTCCAGGTGCAGAACCGATATCTCCGGCCGATTCTCGGAGGACTCGTCAGGATCCGCGACGCGGCGGCGATCCGCGAATGCGCGAAACATTACATTCAGGCGCTTGAGATCAAATGCGTCTCGGAGAGGCAGCGCGTCGTCGAGCTTTCCGGGGGGAACCAGCAGAAGATCTGCCTCGCGAAGGCATTCGCGCTCGAACCGAAGCTCCTCTTCGTCGCGGAACCGACGCGCGGCATCGACGTCGGGGCGAAGAAGGTCGTTCTCGACACGCTTCGTGAGTACAACCGGAAGAACGGGACGACGATCGTCATGATCTCCTCGGAGCTCGAGGAGCTCCGGTCGATCTGCGACCGCATCGCGATCGTCGACGAGGGACGCGTCGCCGGAATCCTGCCCGCGACGGAGCCCTCGACGGAGTTCGGCCTTCTCATGCTCGGCAAGGTCGAAAAGACACGGGAGAGGGTGACGGCGTGATGGAGCGGATCAGATCGTTCATCGACGCGGCCGGATGGCCGCGGATCATCATCGCACTGTTCCTCCTCGGACTTTTCGTCGTCGCGCCGTTCGTCCAGGTCCGTCTCGACGCCTCGATCAGCGACACGCTCGTGCGCTTCGGGATGAACGGCGTCATGGTGCTCGCGATGGTGCCGATGGTCCAGGCGGGCTGCGGCCTCAACTTCGGCCTGCCGCTCGGGATCATCGCCGGTCTTCTCGGGGCGATCACGAGCATCGAGCTCGAACTCACGGGAATCCTCGGCGTCCTGGTTGCGATGTGCATCGCGATCCCCATCGCGGCGGTGTTCGGGTGGGCGTACGGTCTTCTGCTCAACCGCGTCAAGGGCGGCGAGATGATGATCGCGACCTACGTCGGCTTCTCGTCGGTCGCGTTCATGTGCATCATGTGGCTGCTGCTGCCCTACAAGAGCCCGAACATGGTCTGGGGGTACGCCGGAACGGGGCTCCGGACGACGATCTCCGTCGACGGCTACTGGATCCGGGCGATCAGCGACTTTCTGTCATTCCAGCAGGGGAAATACTTCTACTTCCCGACCGGGATGTTCCTCTTCCTCGCGCTGCTGTGCGTCCTGATGTGGCTCTTCATGAGGACGAAGACCGGAACGGCGATGACGACCGTCGGATCGAACCCCGACTACGCCCGCGCCTCGGGCGTCGACGTCGACCGGATGCGGACGATCTCCGTCATCCTCTCGACGGTTCTCGGCGCGATCGGAATCATCGTCTACCAGCAGAGCTTCGGGTTCATCCAGCTCTATATGGGGCCGTTCTACATGGCCTTCCCGGCGGTCGCCTCGATCCTCATCGGGGGCGCGTCCGTCAACAAGGCGACGATCCTGAACGTCATCATCGGAACCATCCTGTTCCAGGGGATTTTGACGATGACACCGTCGGTCATCAACAGCATCGTCCAGACCGATATGTCAGAGGTGGTGCGTATCGTGGTGTCCAACGGCATGATCCTGTACGCGCTCACGCGCGTCGTAAAGGTGAAATCCCGATGAAATACACTCTCAGGGAACAGATTTCGCATTTCCTCGTGCAGTATGCGGTGCCGATCATCTTCGTGCTCCTGAGCGTCTTCGCGATCCCGCTCTCGCGGTTTTCGACGCAGTATCTCGTTCAGGAGATGGTCGCGCGGCTCGCCCGGGACTCCTTCCTCGTGCTGTCGCTCCTCATCCCGATCATGGCCGGGATGGGACTCAACTTCGGGATGGTCCTCGGCGCGATGGCGGGGGAGATCGGGCTCATCTTCATCACCGACTGGAACGTCATGGGCATCCAGGGGATGTTGCTCGCGATGATCATCTCGACGCCGCTCGCGATCTTCCTCGGCTGGATGTGCGGCGTGATCCTGAACAAGGCGAAGGGGCGGGAGATGGTGACCTCGTTCATCCTCGGCTTCTTCATGAACGGCGTCTACCAGCTCGTCGTGCTCTACGGATTCGGGAACATCATCCCGATCAAAAATCCGGCCCTCGTGCTGTCGCGCGGCTTCGGGATCCGGAACGTCACGAACCTCGCGGGTATCCGCCACTGCCTCGACGACCTGTTCTCCTTCAATGTCATGGGGATCACGATCCCGGCGGCGACGTTCCTCGTGATCGGCGCGTTCTGCCTGTTCATCACGTGGTTCTCGCGGACGAAGCTCGGACAGGACATGCGCGCGGTCGGTCAGGACCAGGAAGTTTCCGACTCCACGGGAATCCCCGTCGAGCGGACGCGGATCATCTCGATCGTCATCTCGACGGTTCTCGCGTGCTACGGCCAGATCATCTTCCTCCAGAACATCGGAACGATGAACACCTACAACAGCCACGAGCAGGCGGGGATGTTCGCCATCGCGTCGCTTCTCGTCGGCGGGGCGAGCGTCTCGAGGGCGACGATTCCGAACGTCTTCCTCGGCGTCATCCTCTTCCACCTGATGTTCGTGGTCTCTCCGATGGCCGGAAAGTACCTCATCGGCGAAGCGCAGCTCGGGGAGTTCTTCCGGGTGTTCGTCTCCTATGGCGTCATCGCGATCGCGCTTGTGCTCTACTCGTGGCGGCGCCACAAGGAACGGGAACGGGCGCGCCGGAGCCTGAGGGGGGCGGCATAGCATGAAGCGGCAGTACGTCATCGACGCGCTCATCGTTCTCGCGCTCGTCGCGTTCTCGGTCTTCCTCTACCAGTCGGGCAAGGGGTACACGCTGATCTTCGACAACCGGGATATCACCATCGGCGACACAAGCTACCCGGCGCTCCCGTATATCCGGGTTTCGCTCGGCGGAGTTTCTGGACGGCCGCTCGAGATCATGGGAGGGGACC
The DNA here is from genome assembly GCA_937957815.1 of uncultured Synergistales bacterium. GTDB lineage: Bacteria > Synergistota > Synergistia > Synergistales > Aminobacteriaceae > CALFXN01. The sequence goes on along the minus strand of CALFXN010000123.1, from coordinate 13,566 downwards.
GGGACATGATGACGGTGATGGGGCGGAAACACGTCCTGAAGGTCGAGATCCTCTCCGACGACGAGGAGACCGTCACGGCGACATCCGAGCACCGCTTCGTCATCCGGTACGACGGCGGAAATCTCCTGAGCATCCCGGCGCTTCTGAGCGGGGATGCGGAGTGGAACCGGCGCATCGAACTCAATGTCGCGCCTCCGAAGGAGGACGAAGCGCCGAAAGAGGAGATGCCGGGAACGGGAAATCCGAAATAGCCGGAAAGACGACCGGGGGGCGAATAGAGCCCCCCGGTTTTTCATTTCGGGAACGGAACACCCCAGGATTTTTCGAAAACGGTGTCTTCCAGCGACATCCGCGTCCTGGGAGCGGTTTCGCGTTCGCGGAGATCGTCGGGGAGTTGCGCCGGATCTCCCGCGTAGCCGACGGCCATCGCAGTGACGGGGTCGAATCCCTCCGGAACGCGATAGAGATTGCGGATCCGTTCGACACTGAATCCGGCCATCGGATGGACGAAGAGCCCCATCGAGGCGGCCTGGACCGCCATGTTTTCGATTGCCATTCCCAGGTCGTGAAAGGCCCAGCGGTTCTCAGCGCCGTTATGCGAGAACGTTCGTTTCGTCACGCCGAACATCAACGCGTGCGCTTCTTTCGCCCATCGGACGTTGCCCTCGACAAGACACGAAAGCGCGAGATCGAACGCGTCTCCGTCCCCGCGCATCGCGACGAGAAACCTCCACGGCTGTTCGTTGTACGCGGACGGGGCCCATCGTGCCGCCTCGAGCAGCGAGAGAATCGTACCGTGGTTGACCGGAACGGGTGAAAATGCCCTCGGACTCCATCTTCGCGCGATCGCCTCGAGAACGGGGTGTCCGACCGGCGCGTCGTGATTCATGATATCCTCTCCCTTCGGCAGTTTTCGAGAATGATTCTATCGGATATCATAGCGAATGTGTTTCCGGAACGGAATATCCCGTCGTCCGTTCGATATCGCGAAGGAGTGATCGATTCCGTGAATGTCCTGCGAATATGCGGCAGGCCCGAGGTCGTTGAGACGAGACTCCTCGTCGTTTTCGTGAAAGAGGGGAGCGAGCAGCCTTCCCGCGGGCTCGGCGAACAGCTGTATCCGATCGTCCGGCGCCACATGGACCATGCCTCATTCGTCGCGAAGAAGGGAAAGTCGCTGCTCATCCCCATACCCGACGCCCCGGAAGGCGTCCGCGTCGGCAACGTGCTTCTCGTGTGTCTCGGCAACGGGGCGTATGTCGACGATCTTCGCAGCCGCACGGCGGAGACGGTACGGCGCGCCCGTGCCCTCAAGATAGACGAGATGACGATCCTGCTCCCCGACGAGCCCGACGAGGCGACGAGCTGCGCGGTCGCCGAAGGCGCGGTTCTGGGTTCGTACGTCTTCGAGAGATATATCTCGCGCAACGGAGACGAGCGGCCCCAGCCGGTCCGTCAGGTCGGTATCTGCGACGGGAACGAGGCGGGAATTTCGAGGGGGGTCGTTCTCGCCGAAAGCCAGGTCTTCGCGCGGGATCTCGTGAATGAGCCCGCCAACGTCGTCACCCCGGTCACGATGGCCGAAACCGCTGATGCCACGGCCCGGGAGTTCGGCCTCGAGTGCCAGGTCTGGGACGAGTCGCGGCTCGAGCGGGAGCGCATGAACGCGCTGCTCGCCGTGGGACGGGGATCCGCCGTGCCTCCGAGATTCGTCCACCTTGCGTACCGTCCGGTCCGCTGCGCGCCGGGGTGTCGCGTTCCGCGGGTCGCGATCGTCGGCAAGGGGCTCACGTACGACAGCGGCGGACTCAACATCAAGACGGGAGACTCGATGCGGACGATGAAGGGCGACAAGACCGGCGCCTGCGACGTTCTTGGAGTCATGCGAGGCGTCGCGAGACTCGCGCCCGCGGTCGAGGTCCACGGAATCTTCGGGGCCGCGGAAAACATGCCTGACGGCGGAGCCTTCAAGCCCGACGACATCGTCCGCGCGCGCAACGGAAAGACGATCGAGATCGACAACACGGACGCGGAGGGACGCGTCACGCTCGCCGACTCGCTGAGCTACGCGTCCGAACTGGCTCCTGACGCGATCATCGACATCGCGACGCTGACCGGGTCGTGTGCCGTGGCGCTCGGAAACTGGACTGCGGGGTTGTTCCCGGGGGACGAGACGCTTGCGCGCGATATCGAGGCGGCCGCGAAACGATCCGGCGAACGCCTGTGGAGGATGCCGATGGACGACGAGAAGCTGCGGGAAGCGATCAAGTCTCCCGTCGCGGATGTCCTGAATTCGGGGACCCGCTACGGCGGGGCGATTTGCGCCGCGATGTTCCTCCAGTCGTTCGTCGCGGAGGGAATCGCGTGGGCGCATCTCGATATCGCGGGCGTGGACATGTACAAGGAGGAGACCGGGATCTACGGCAAAGGAGCGTCTGCGTGGGGCGTCCGGCTGTGCCTCGAATATATCCGCAGCCTCGCGGAAGGTACGGAGGCGTGACCCCGGGCTACTTGCCGATGCAGAAGTCCCGGAAGACTCCATCGAGGACAGCGTCGTCGCCCGAGAGCCCGAGAAGGCGGTCGAGGCTGCGATGCGCGTCCGACAGGCAGCTCGCTCCGATGTCGGGGGTGAGCCCGGCTTCGAGCGCCTCTTCGGCGCGCGAGAGCGCGTCGAGCGCGTTGCGGATCTCGTCCACCTGACGCGCGGTGGCGTTGAGCCCGGCATCGAGCGTCCCGGCTCCCGCGGCCTCGGCGACGATGGCGTCCTTGAGGGCTTCGAGTCCGGTCGCCCTGACGGCGGAGATCGGAAAGACGGGACTTCCGGGCAGGAGGTCGGCGATCTCTTCGTCGGGGGCCACGCACGGAAGATCGGCCTTGTTCCGAGCGACGAGGTGCGGCAGGCTCCGGATGCCTTCGATGATCTCTCGGTCGGTATCCGTGAGCGGCGAGGATCCGTCGAGGACGAGAACCCGGAGGTCCGCCTCGCGGAGCGCGTCGCGGGCGCGCTTCACGCCGATCGCTTCGACCTCGTCGCCTGGGGCGCAGATTCCGGCCGTATCGACGAGCCGGATCGGAATCCCGCGATATGTGAGAACCTCTTCGATCAGGTCCCGGGTCGTCCCCGGAACCGCCGTGACGATCGCGCGGGACTCGCGCAGAAGCGCGTTGAGCAGCGAGGATTTGCCGACGTTCGGCTTCCCGACGATCGCGACGCGGATTCCCTCGCGCAGGATCAGACCGATGGAGCATCGGTCGTACAGATCCTCGAGGCTCTGTCGGATGGTCGTGACCGTCGCGTCGAGATCCTCCGGAGAGAGAGGGGGGACGTCGTCTTCGGGGAAATCGAGTCCGGCCTCGACCTGCGCGAGAAGCCCGACGATCTCCTGCCTGATCTCGGACGCGAACGCCGACAGATCTCCCCGGAGCGTCCGGGTTGCCGCCCGGAGTGCCTCCTCGCTTCTCGAGCGGATGATCCCGAGAACGGCTTCGGCCTGCGTCAGGTCGATGCGGCCGGACAGAAGCGCGCGTTTCGTGAACTCCCCCGGGAGAGCGAGGCGCGCCCCCCGGCCGAGAAGCCGCCGGAGGCAGAGCTGCGCGACGAGCGTCCCTCCGTGAGTGTGGATTTCGGCGACGTCTTCGCCCGTGTAGCTGTGCGGCGCCGCGAACCACACGGCGAGCACCTGGTCCACGGCGGCGCCGCATTCGTCGAGGAGGAACGCGTTCCGCATCATCCTCGGGCGGCTCTTCCCGAGCGGAACCGCACAGGACAGGACCGAATCCGCCATATTCCGCGCCTCCGGTCCGGACAGACGGACGATCGCGATTCCCGCTTCGCCCCATGCCGTCGAAATGGCCGCAATGGTTTCCTGCGTCATCCGTATCCTCTCCTCGTGTCGGAGTGTCGGTCGCTTCAGAATACCACAGTTCGGTCGGGAGAGACGAAAAACGGCGGCTCCCCTGGGGGGCCGCCGTTCATATTCCGCGCGAATTTTACGGGAGAAGCTCCCGCATCGCGTCTCCGAAACGCCTGACGCCTTCGCGGATGTCGTCGGCGGACGCGAACGTGTAGCAGACGCGGCAATGATGGTCACCGCCGTCGGCGTTCGGATAGAAAGGCTTCCCCTTCACGACCGCGACGTTCCGGGCGATGGCCCGGTCGAAGAGCGCATCCATCGCGATGTTCGGCGTCTCGAGCCAGAAAAAGAATCCGCCCTCGGGCTTCGTGTAGCGGAACTCGCCCTTCGGCAGGAAGGTGTCGAAAGCCTCGATCATGACGTCGCGCTTCGCCTTGTAGTGCGCGATGATCTTCGGCAGAAACGCGTCGAGGCAGCCGAGCTTCGCGTAGCGGTAGACGATTGCCTGGGCGACGACGCTCGTGCAGGTATCGACTCCCTGCTTGAAGACGACCATCTTCCGGATCAGGTCGCGGCTCCCGCAGCACCAGCCGACTCGTGTCCCGGGTGCGAGGATCTTCGAGAAGGAGCCCGCGTAGATCACGTGTTCGCCGCCGTCGAGCGAGAAGAGCGTCGGAAGGTGTTCCCCGTCGAAACGGACATAGCCGTAGGGATCGTCCTCGAAGATCGCGACGCCATACTCCCGCGCGATTCGGACGAGCGCCTTCCTCCGCTCGAGCGACATCGTGACCCCGAGCGGGTTCTGGAAAGTCGCGATCGTGTAGACGAACTTCACGACCTTGCCCTCGTGCCGTGCCTGTTCGATCATCGCCGGAAGGCGGTCGACCATCATACCCTCGGAATCGCAGGGGACGCACAGGAACTTCGCGCCGTGGTTGTACATGTCGGTCGTGACGCCGAGGAACGTCGGCGCCTCCGTGATGACGTATTCGCCGGGATTCACGGTCGCGAGCGTCATGAGGTCCGCGCCCTGGATCGAGCCGGACGTGATGAGCATCTCCTCGGAATCGACGGTTCTCCCGAGCCGTGGCGCACACCACGAGGAGAGGAACTCCTTGAGCGGCGCGTACCCTTCGGTCGCTCCGTACTGGAGGATGTCGCGTCCCTCGGTTTTCAGGATCGATGCGGCGTCGGCGAACTGATCGACGGGGAAGATCGCGGGATCGGGCATCCCCCCCGCAAACGAGATCATGCCGGGCTTCCGGCAGGACTGGAGCATGTCCCGGATCGGAGACGGCCTGATGCCCCGGGCGGCGGTGCTGAACAGAGAATCCCAGAATGCGGTCATTCGGATACTCTGCTTCCTAAACTGCCTTGATGGCCATTTCGTCGATCGCCTGGGCGAGACGGCTGACGCCTTCCTCGATCTGCGCGGGCGACGAGAACGTGAAGTTCAGGCGTGCGGCGTGCTTTCCGCTTCCCGGACGGACGCAGAACGGTTCGCCGATGACGAACGCGACCTTCTTCTCGATCGACTTTCTGAAAAGTTCCGCCGTGTCGATCTTGCCGAAATCGAGCCAGTAGAAGAATCCGCCGTCGGGCTTGACCCAGGAGACCCCGCGGCTCGAGAGGTGTTTCCTGAAGCTTTCTTCCATCGCGTCGCGCTTGACGCGGTAGTTCTCGATGATGTTCGGAAGGTGCGCGTCGAGGTATCCCCTGTTGCAATACTCCGCGACGAGGGCCTGCGTGATGGGGCTGCAGCAGAGGTCGGTCGCCTGCTTGAAGACGGTCATCTTGCGGATGATCTCCTTCGATCCGGTGATCCAGCCGATCCGGGTTCCGGGCGAGAGGATCTTCGAGAAGGAACCTGCGTACACGACGCCCTCGGGGTCGAGCGAGTAGATCGACGGCAGGTGTTCGCCGTTGTAGCGGACGTAGCCGTAGGGGTCGTCCTCGAAGATCGGAACGCCGTATTTTCGGGAGATCTCGACGAGCTTCTTCCGGCGTTCGAGCGTCATCGTCGCGCCGCCGGGGTTCTGGAAGTTCACGATCGTATAGATGAACTTGGCCTTCTTCCCCTGTTTCCTGAGCTTCTCGAGCTCTTCGGGGATCAGGTCGACCATCATGCCGTCTTTGTCCATCGGAATCCCGACGAACGAGGCGCCGTGGTTGAAGAAGACCGTCAGCGCCGCCAGGTAGGACGGGTCTTCGGTGATGACGACGTCGCCCTGGTCGATCATCGACCACGCGAACAGATCGAGAACCTGCTGCGATCCCGTCGTGATGAGCATCTCCGAGGGATCCGCGACGCGCCCCATGCGCGGGGCCGTCCACTTCGCGAGAAACTCCTTGAGCGGGGGATACCCTTCCGTGGTGCCGTACTGGAGCAGGTTCGCGCCGTCGTCCTTGAGGACGTGGACCCCTTCGTAGAACTTGTCGACGGGGAACACTTCGGGGGCCGGCATCCCGCCCGCAAAGGAAATCATCCCGGGCTGCTTGATGACGGCGAGCATCTCCCGTATCGGCGACGGCCTGTTGTTGTTGGCGATATAGCTGAAGTTTTCCTCCCAGACGCGAGACATATAAATCCCTCCCGTAACGAGTGTCGGCACGCGGAGCATGCCGGATTTCCCGAGTTCTTGGGCTATAGACGGAAAAAAACCGTCAGTTCACTACAATTATAGCATTTTTATGGGATATGCGACTTGTGTAGAGATGGATAATGTATTCATGCAACGTCTCGCACTATCGGTTCCGGTCAGCCTCCGCGGCCGTTTCCCTGAGTCTCTGGAGTCTCCGTTCCGTGGGCGGGTGTGAATTGAAGCCGTTCGGGCTCGTCGTGAATCCAGCGTTCTTCATGCGCTCCATCGCACGGAGGAGTCCCCAAGGGGAGTATCCTGCCTTCACAGACAGGCGGACGCCGTAGTCGTCCGCCTCGACTTCCTGTTCCCGGCTGAAGCCGGATTCCGCAAGGCCGATGCCGACTCCCGCGATTGTCTCTCCGACCCGATCCCCTCTGAAGAGCGTCGCAAGCAGAGTCCACGCGAGATTCCGTCCGACCGTATTCCCGTAGTGCCCGAGCTTGATGTGTCCCGCCTCGTGCGCGAGGATCCCGGCCATTTCGTCTTCGGACTTCAGAAGCGCGATGAGCGATCTCGTCACGTGGAGTTCCTGTCTGTTCGGACCGAAGGCGATCCACGCGTTCGGCTCCTTCGCGTCCTCGAAGTGCACCGGAGACTCCGGGAGCCCCGCGGCCGCCGAAATCCTCTGCCAGACCGCAGCGACCGTCCGGTCGCCCACATCCGCGACCGCGCACGCGGGCGCGAGCAGCCACAAAAGAAACGCCAGCATTGTGATTCCGCGACGTGTCATTCCGGTTCGCCCCCATTCCGAGTTCTGCTAGAATCTTATCATGTGCCGCCCCGGGACTTGCGCGGAAGTCGCAATTTCCGCCGTTTTGCGGACGCGTCTTCCGCGCGTTCGCGGCCATGAAGGCGGCGCGTGCGAAAGGAGTCGGTCCGGATGCTCCTGAAGTTCGTGTCTCCGCTCGCCGTGGGGCTCGCGGTCGCGTTCTGCTATCCCCTCATGTTCTACTTCGCCGAATGGTACGGCCTCGTCGGAGGATGCACGGGCGTCACGACGAGGCCGGAGATCTCCGGGTTCATGCTCGGGGCTCTCCTCGCGGCCGTTTCGGGAAAGGAGTTCGTCTCCCGTCCTGCGTTTCTCGCGGGACCGCTCCTGCTCGGCTTCGCGACGGGGTTCGCGCTTCCGGAGTTTTTCGGCTGTCCCTGGTGCGTCTTCCTGCAGTTCGGATACGGGCACATGGGACGGATCTTCGAGGTCGCCGGCTTCGTCTTCGGCGGCTGGCTCGGTGTGCGCCTGATCCGGAACGGATTCACGATCCAGAACGGGGCGAGCGTCCGCGTCCGGGACGAATGGGCGCGGCGCCTCGTCGTCGCGACGGCTGTCGCGTCGGCGTGCTATATGGCCTGGTCGCTCGATCTGAACTACCCGCGGCAGTACCTGGCCGTCGGAATCGTGATCCTGATCGGGGCCGCGCTCGGGGCCGCGATGCAGAGGGTGCGGTTCTGCGTGATCGAGGGGCTCAGGAACGCCCTGTGGTTCCGCATGCCGTCGGGATTCATCCCGATCGCGTCGATGGCCGCCGGTTCGCTCGTTTACGCGCTCCTGTCCGGGACGTTTTCTTTCGACTTCCTGCCGGACGATCCGCTCAAGGGTCTCTGGCCGACGCTCGTCAAGGCCGTTTCGACGGCCCTCGCGTCGTTCGCGTTCATGCTTTCCGGAGGGTGTACGGTCTGGCACGCGGTCAACGCCGGGAACGGTACCCTCTCCGGGCTCGTCTTCCTCGCCGGGATGTTCCTCTCGACGCTCGCTCACAGGATGAGCGGGCTGGTCGCCCTCGAAAGGGCGTTCGCCGGGATTCTCTTCTCCGGCGAGCCTCGTGTCTCGCACGCGATGCGGACCCTTTCGTCGTCGGTCCTGTCGCTTCTGATCGCTGCCGCGGTCGTCGCGTCCGTTCTCCTGATCTTCCGGTCCACGCTCCGGAGCGAGGAATAGCGTCGGTCGTGGGCAGGGTCAAGGTCGGCAATCTCAAGGCGGGAATGGTGCTCGCGTCGGACCTGAAGGCTCCGAACGGGAGATTCATCCTTGCGAAGGGTGCGGTGCTGATCGACAAGCACACGAAAATGATGAAGGTCTGGGGAGTGGCGGAGGCCGACATCGAAGGCACCGACGACGCCGAAGTGCAGGAACGGATCCGCGTCGACGAAGAAGCGGCCCGAAAAGGCGAGGAGATCGCGTCCCTGTTGTTGCCCCCGGGCGATGGCGATCACGGATGCCTCGCGGAACTGAGACGGATCTGTGCCATCAGGTTCACCGAACGTATCGCGACCGGATCACCGGGACCCTTTCCGGAACTCGACGAGCTGAACGCGATCCGGTCGGGGGAGCGGGGCAGGATGCCCGATCCCGTGATTCCGCACGAGGGAGTTTCACCGGAATTTCTCCTGCGTCAGGATGTCCGTCTCGTCTCGTTTCCGGACATCTATTTCAAGATCCGCGAAGTCCTCAACTCTCCCGTAAGTTCGGCCACGCACATCGCCCAGGTCGTCAGCAAGGATCCGAGCCTCACCGTCCGCCTTCTCCGGCTCGTGAACAGTTCGTTCTACGGCTTTCCGAATCCGATTACGTCCATTCCGCGCGCCGTCGCCATCATCGGCACGAACGAACTCACGTCGCTCGCGCTCGCGGTCTCGACGATCAGCGTCTTCAAACACGTTCCGCCCCAGATGGTGGACATGAAATCCTTCTGGAAACACTCGATCGCGTGCGGAATCTTTTCTCGCCTTCTCGCGTTCTCGCGGCGCCATCCGTCCGAGGAGCGGTTCTTTCTCGCGGGGCTGCTCCACGACCTCGGACGCATCATCATGCTCACGCGCCTTCCGCAGGTGATGACCTCCCTGATGGAACACGCGCGATCCCGGCGCGTTCCGCTCGTCGAGTCCGAGCGAACCTTCCTCGGCTACGACCACGCGACGCTCGGCAACCGTCTCCTCGAGCACTGGAACATTCCCGAGCCGATCCGGGATCTCGTCAGACGCCACCACATTCCCTCGGAATCCGGACCGGCGGATTCCGCGTCCGAGCCATCGACGCGCGACGCGGCGCTTGTCCACCTCGGCGACGTTGTCGCCAACGCGCTCCGGATCGGAACGAGCGGATCTTTCTTCGTCCCGGCCCCGGAGAACGCCGCGTGGGATCTTCTCGAGCTCACGCCCCCGGCGCTCGAGTCGATCGTCAGACAGGGAGAGCGGCAGATCCGGGAGATCATGAACGTCTTTCTCGTGTTCTAGCGTGGGTGCCATGGGACATCTCGAAAAGGAGCTTCGGAGGCTGCGGGAGAGGGTGGAGGCGCTCGAAGGGGAGCGGCGGGCCGTCGCGCAGGTGCTCGAGGCGGCGCTTTCGTCGGTGACCTTCAACGTCGCGCTCGACGATTCGTTCTCGGAAGAGGAGCTTCTCCGGCAGACTGCGCATCGTCTGCGCTCGTTCGTGCGTTTCAGGATGATGGCGTTTTCCCTTATCAGCGGGGACAGTCTCGAGTTTTCGTGCCGGCATTGCGATCCTCCGGATTCGCTCGAGTGGATGGAACGGGAAAAAGACATCCTCGTCGAGGACGGGACCGTCGCGTGGTGCATCGACAGGAACCGCCCGGTCACCGTCACGGCCTCCGACGGAACGACGCCGCTGCTGCTCCACGCGATCATCGCCCAGAACAGGAGCATGGGGCTGTTCCTCGGCATTCCCGACGAGGACGCGCGCGACATCCTCGACGTTTCCTTCGCCTTCCTGACAGTCATCCTCGGAGCCGCCGCCGGAATTCTCCAGAACGCCGAACTCTACCGGACCGTCAGCCGTCTCAACGCCGAACTCGAAGGAAAGGTCCGCCGACTCGAGGAATCCGAGCGGGCGCTGGCCGACGCAAGCCGCTCGAAGGACACGTTCCTCGCGAACATCAGCCACGAGATCCGGACGCAGATGAACGGCGTCATCGGCATGGGGCGCCTGTTGCTTCAGACGCCGCTCGACGCCAACCAGGAGGATATGGCAAGAACCATTCTGTCGGAATCGGGGCTTCTCCTGCGACTGCTCAACGATCTCCTCGACATTTCCAGGATCGAGGCCGGACGGCTGGATTTCGAACGGATCCCGTTCGACCTCCGCGAGCTTCTGCGACACATAGCCTCGACCCACCGCCGCATGGCTGCGGAAAAGGGGCTTGGATTCGTCATGGAGACGGACCCGTCTCTCCCGGCCTCTCTCGTCGGCGACCCGGGGCGCGTCCGACAGATATTCGCGAATCTTCTCGGAAACGCGATCAAGTTCACCCACGAGGGGGCCGTGGCCGTCCGCGTAACGGAACAGTCCCGTCGGGAGGGGCGCTGCGTCCTCATGGTCCGCGTCACGGACACGGGCATCGGAATTCCGTCGGAGACGCTCGCCCGACTCTTCCGTCCCTTCACGCAGGCGGACGCGTCGACATCCCGCCTCTACGGCGGCAGCGGACTCGGACTTGCGATCTCCCGGAGCCTCGTCGGAATGATGGGCGGCCGGATCGGGGCCGAAAGCGAACCGGGAAAGGGGTCGACGTTCTGGTTCACGCTGGAGCTCCCCGTGGCCGATATGACTTCCGGGGACGCGTGCGACGCGATCGCGTCTTCCGGACCGACGGACGATATCTCCGGGCTCCGGGTTCTCGTCGTCGAGGACAACGCGACGAACCGGCGCGTTCTCGAAGCTCTCCTCGGAAAGCTTGGCGTTTCGGTGGAACTTGTGGAGGGAGGACAGGAAGCGTTGGACGCCCTCGGACGGGAACGGTATGATATGGTGCTGATGGACGTTCAGATGCCCGGAATGGACGGTGTCGAAACGACACGGCGCATCCGGGCGTCCGAAGGCTCCGGCGTCAGGATCCCCATCATCGCGATGACGGCGAACGCGATGAAGGGAGACAGGGAGACCTGTCTGGCCGCCGGAATGGACGGATATCTTCCGAAGCCGGTCGATCCGGCCGAACTTGCGCGAACCATTGCGACCTTCGGACGGACCGGCGGCGGGGCGTGGACCGCGGACGACTCCGAAGTCGTTGCGATGCCTGAAGGAAACGGGATCGCCGCGACGGACACATTCGACCGGGCATCCCTTTTGGAGAGGGTCATATGGGACGAAGAACTCTGTGTTCGGGTAGTGCGGACCTTTTTGGCCGACGGGAAGGCGCTTGTCTCTCAGTTCGAAGAGGCGGCGGAACGGGGGGACGCGGCGGCCGCGAGAGTGGCGGCGCACACGCTCCGGGGAGCGGCGGCGAATGTCGCCGCAAAGGCCCTTTCGGTGCTGGCCTCGCGGGCGGAAGATATTGCCTCTCGGGAAGACCTGGACGGGATGCGCGCCGTATCGGGCCTTCTGAAGGAAGAATGGCGGCGCTTTGCAGAAGTGGCGTCCTTCGGGGACGGCGACGAAAAGGAATGAACAGGATGAAGGTTCTCATTGCCGAAGACGACGCGACGTCGCGTCTCCTTCTGGAATCCCTGCTCCGGAAGTGGGGATACGACGTCATAGTCGCGCGGGACGGAGAAGAGGCCTGGCGCATCCTCTCTTCCGAGGATTCGCCGCCGATCGCGCTCGTCGACTGGATCATGCCCGGGCTCGAGGGGCCGGAATTGTGCCGGAGGCTCCGCGCCCACATCCCGGCGGACCACTCCTACCGGTACATCATCCTCGTCACGGTGCGCGACGAAAAGGTCCATATCATCAGAGGCCTCGAGTCCGGCGCCGACGACTACGTGACCAAACCCTTCGATCCGCACGAACTCCGGGTGCGCATCACGGCCGGGGAACGCATCGTCGGGCTGCAGGAACAGTTGCGCCACATGGCGCTCTACGACTCCCTGACGAAACTCATGAACCGGCGTGCCATCCTGGACCGCCTCGAAGAGGAGCTCGCACGGTCGCGCCGGGAAGGAAGGCGCCTGTGCGTCGGTCTTCTCGACCTCGATCTCTTCAAGAACGTCAACGACACGCTCGGGCACCTTGCCGGAGACGACGTGCTCCAGGAAACCGCCCGGCGCGTCCGGGGCGCCCTCCGGAACTACGATATCGCGGGGCGCTACGGGGGCGAGGAGTTCCTCGTCATCCTGCCGGGCACGGAACGCGGCGACGCCATACGGACGCTCGAGCGGATCCGCGACGCCGTCGGCGGCACGCCGATGCTCGCGCAGGGGACGCTCGTCTCCGTGACGGCGAGCCTCGGTTTCGCGTGCGACGACGGGACGTCCGGGCCGGAGGTCCTCGTCCGGCGCGCCGACACGGCGCTGTACAGGGCGAAAAACGAGGGAAGGAACAGGATGAACGAATGACGACGATCGTCCGGGCGATCTCTTCGCTGATTCTCGTGGCGTTTCTCGCGCTTCCGCTGCATGCCGCAGACATCGAGCGGCTCTTCCGGGAGCGTCGCTGGGACGAGTTGGACAAGGTGTTCGCGGCGGCTTCTCCCGACATGTCGGCGCGGGAACTCTCACTCGCGGCCAATGCCTTCTGGATTCGCGGAAACCGGGAGGAAGCGCTGGAATGTATGGACCGGGCGAAAAAAGGCATGCCGCAGGAGATCGTTCCGTATGCTGACATGATCCGGATCCTCGCGCTCGAGCGCACGGGGCGGACGGCGGACGCGAAGGCCGAAGCGACGCGGCTCCTCTCGTCGAAGTGCCCGAAGGATCTCGAATACTTCGCGGCCTACGCGCTCTACCGCCTTGCGGCGGCGGACGAGGTCGCGCCGAAGCGGACGTTGCTCCGGAAGATGTATGCCCTCTCCGACGGGAAGGCCCAGAAGATGCAGGTCCTTTCGGAACTCGTTTCCCTCCCGGACGTGAAGGATCCCGCGCGCAGGGCCGAAACCTCGAACGCGTGCAGGGAACTCCTGCTGCTGCACCCGACGAACGCGAAGGCGCTGGCGATCCTCTCGGAGTCTCCGAAGCCGTGGTCCGCCGATATTTCGTTCGTCGTCGGGTACGCGGCCTATCTCAGAAGAGACTACGCGAAGGCGGCCGCATTGCTTCGCGCCGTTCCGATCTCCTCGCGCGAGGGAAGAATGGCGCGGTACTACCGGGGATACTCGCTGATGCGGCTCGGGAGGGGGGGG
>CALFXN010000122.1 GCA_937957815.1 uncultured Synergistales bacterium | reverse complement strand
GAGGCGCAGGTCGTCCACCTCGGGTTTCGGCCCTGCGCCGATGACGCCGTTCTCCGTCTGCAGCAGAACATGCACACCTTCGGGAAGGTAGTCCGAAACCAGCGTCGGAATGCCGATGCCGAGGTTCACCACGGCGCCGTCCTCGAAATCGAGCGCGATTCGTTTCGCTACTCTATGGCGGACGACTTCTTCATCAAGTACGGGAAGCATAGTATCCGTCTCCTTTCAGCACGAGGATGTCCACGACGATTCCCGGCGTGACGACGTCGTTGGGGTCGATGCCGCCGACTTCCAGAATGGCGTCGACCTCGGCGATGACGAGATCCGCCGCCGTCGCCATCGCGGGGTTGAAGTTCCGCCCCGTCCCGAAATAGGTCAGGTTGCCGTAGCGGTCCGCCTTGTGCGCCCGGATCAGCGCGACGTTCGCGCGAAGCGGTTTTTCGACGATATATCGTTTGCCGTCGACCTCGACGATCTGCTTGTCGTCTTCGTAGCAGGTTCCGACGCCCGTCGGCGTGAGGACGCCGCCGAGCCCGAACCCGCCCGCGCGGATGCGTTCGACGAACGATCCCTGGGGCACGAGTTCCAGTTCGAGTTTCTTTTCGTTGAAAAGCCGTCCCGTCTCGCGGTTGAGCCCGATATGCGACGCGGTGACCTTTCGCACCTGCCCGTTCACGACGAGCATTCCGTGACCGACCCCCTGCGGAACCGAGTCGTTGGCGTAGAGCGTGTCGTTGGCGATCAGGTGGAGATCCTTCACGCCGGACTTCACGAGCGCATCGACGAGCGTGTAGGGAACGCCGCCGTAGTTGAAGCCGCCGACCATGACGGACATTCCGTCACGGACCCCCGTGACCGCCTCATCGGCGGACATGACGGGCTTGATGAGTTTTGCGGGCACTTTTCACCGCACCTCCCTTTGTGTGTTCCGTCTCCCTCGCGCAGCCTACGTTAACTTTCCGCCGGCGAACCGGGATCGGAAGAAATAGAGTCCCGCGAGAATCACGACGCCGATGACATCCGTAACGATGCTCGGATGGATGAGCATGAACGGCACGGCCAGCAGCAACGCGCGTTCGATCAGCGTCAGTTTCGAAGTGTAGAATCCCTGGATGCCGGCCGAAAGGCCGATGACACCCATGACCGCCGTCACGGTGCTCCAGACGATCGAGAGAACCGATCCCTGGCACAGGAGCGCCGGGTTGTACACGAACATGTAGGGCACGAGGAACCCCGCGAACGCCGTGACGAGCGCCGTGAACCCCGTCACGAGAACCCCCGACCCGGCGATCCCCGCCGCCGCGTAGGTCGCGAGCGCGACCGGCGGCGTGACGTCGGCGAGCACGCCGAAATAGAGGCAGAACAGGTGCGCCGACATGAGCGGCACGCCCATCGCGTTCAGGGCCGGGGCTGCGAGCGTCGACGTGATGATGTACTGCGCCGTCGTCGGGACGCCCATTCCGAGAATGATCGATCCGATCATCGTGAGGATGAGCGCGAGCGGCAGGATTCCGTACGACATGCTCATGACGAACGACGAGAACGCGAGACCGATCCCGGTGATGCCGATGACGCCGATGATCAGGCCCGAACACGCGCACGCGGCCGCGACTTCGACGGCTCCGCACGCGCCGTCTATGAGCGCCCGGAGGACGCTCTTCGGCGTCATGCGGTATTCGGGCCTCCCGAGCCACGTCGCCGCGATCATGAGGACGATCGACCAGAAGACCGCCTTGACGGGCGAATATCCCGTCGCGAGGAATCCCACGAGCGTGACGAGCGGGAGAATATAGTGCCACCCGTTTTTGAGAACGAGCCGGACGTTCGGGATCATCTCCTCGGGCAATCCGGTGAGCCCCCGCTTACCCGCCCTGAAGTGCACCATCGCGAACAGCGAGAAGAAATAGAGCGTCGCCGGGATGAACGCCGCGACGACGATCTCCCAGTACGCGACTCCGAGGAACTGGGCCATGATGAACGCGGCCGCGCCCATGATCGGCGGCATGACCTGTCCTCCCGTGGACGCCGCCGCGACGACCGCGCCCGCGAATTCCGACCTGTATCCGCCCTTCTTCATGAGCGGAATCGTGAACGCGCCCGTCGTGACCGCGTTCGCGACCGAGCTTCCCGAGACCATTCCCATGAGGCAGCTCGCGACGACCGCGGCCTTGCCCGGACCGCCGACGCTTCTCCCCGTGAGCGCGATCGCGAGGTCGATGAAAAACTGCCCCGCTCCCGAGACGCTCAGGAACGATCCGAAGACCACGAACAAAAAGA
The DNA here is from genome assembly GCA_937957815.1 of uncultured Synergistales bacterium. Lineage (GTDB taxonomy): Bacteria > Synergistota > Synergistia > Synergistales > Aminobacteriaceae > CALFXN01. Next base: position 8,226 of record CALFXN010000122.1, on the reverse strand, counting down.
TGAATGTCGCAGAAACGCCGAGAGGAACGCCGAAGATGCCGTCCGTCCGGAGGTACTGGAACGGTCCGAGTTCCTCGAGCGAGAATCCGGCGTGGGCGATGATGTCGGGAAGGTAGGGGCCGGCCATCGCGTAGAGCATCGCGACGATCGCCACGGAGGGCAACGCCCACCCCATCGAACGCCGGGCCGATTCGATGACGAGGACGATCATCATGACGCCGAGGACGATGTCCGAGGTGATCGGATTTCCCTCGCGCATCGAGATGGCTTCCCAGTTGAGGATGATGTTCATGCATCCGGCGATCATCAGGCCCGCGAGGATGAAGTCCCACCAGTCGATCCTGAGCCGGGAGCGATTCTTCGTCCCGGGATAGAGCAGAAAGATCAGCACACCCATCAGCATCCAGTGGATGCTTCGCTGGTACATTGCCGAGAGCAGGCCGAAGGCCGCCGTATATAGATGAAAGACGGACGCGGCGAGCGCTATGCCGGAGACGAGCCAGAGCTGCCACCCGCTCAGGCGGCGCTTCTTGCCCTCGCATTCTTCGAGCAGTTCCGAGGGATCCCTCGCGACGCCCGTCGTATCCTGTTCCGTCGTCATAATGTCGTTTTCCCCCCAGATTGACAGATCTGAAGCGGTCCGGCGGGAACCAGCCGCGCCGGACCGCGGGAATGCCGGACTACTTCTTCATCGTCACGCCTTTCTCGGTGAAGTATTTGACCGCACCGGGAGTGAAGGGGATAATACCGACGCTGGCCTCTTCCGGAGTGAAATGCTCGGCCTGCTTCGTCACGGTCACGAGATCGTTCCGTTTTTCGACGAACGTCTTGACGATGTCGTACGCGAGCTTTTCCTTCATGCCTTCCCTGACAACGAGGTAATTGGCGTCGGCGATGGTGAGAACATCGCCGTCGACCTTCGCGTAGGTTCCCTTTTTGATCGTGAACGGGAGCAGGAACGGATTCTTATCGACGACGCGCTTGACGAGATCCTCCGGAAGGGGAACCAGCACGATGTCGCGCTTTGCGGCGACTTCGAGGACGGCCGCGCCGGGGATCGCGAAATTCCAGAACACCGCGTCGATGTTTCCGTCGCTCAGCGCCATGACGCCTTCCGGCTGCGTGAGCTGATATTTTTTGATGTCCTTCTCGGGATCGATGCCGGCTTCCTTGAGGATCAGCTGCGTAAGGACCTGGTCGCCGCCGCCGGGGGCGCCGAGAGAGACTCTCTTGCCCTTGATGTCCTCGAACTTCTCGATGCCGGATCCCTTGACGGCCACGAGGTGCTGCGGCGCCGGGTACATGTTCATGAGGATCGAGAGCGGCAGCTTGCCGTCGTCTTTGAACGCCTCGATGCCGTTGACCGCCTGGAAGAGCGTCGAGCCCATCGACATTCCGATATGCGCCTTGCCGGACGCGACGAGGCGGCAGTTTTCCTTGGACGCGGCCGTCGCGCGCGACGTGGCCTTCACGTCGATTCCGGCCTTGTTGAGCATTTCAGCCATCGCGCCTCCGAGCGGATAGTACGTTCCTCCGACGCCGCCGGAGCCGATCGTGACGAACTCGAGCGCATACGCGCCTCCGGCGAGAGCGAGAACCGCAACAAGCGACAATACCAATCCGAACCGTTTCATACCCGTACCTCCCTTCAGATTGCCGGCGCCTGCGGCGCCGTCATCCCCGCGCCTTCGCGAGAAGAATCTCCGCCGCAGCCGCGAGGCCTTCCCCGAGGCGACGGACGATTTCGTCGATCTGCTGCGCCGTGGAGATCAGCGGAGGAGCGAGAAGGAACTGATCCCCGGCGCACCCGTCGATCTGCCCCGTCCCGGGGTAGATCACGAGTCCGCGCTCGAAGCACTCCGCGGTCGCTACGCCCGCCGCCTTGAACGACGCCGGGAAGGGTTCCTTCGTCCTTTTGTCCATGACGAGTTCGACGCCCCGCATCATCCCCATGCCGCGGACCTCGCCGACGATCGGGTTGTCCGTCACGGACGCGAGCGCCGCGCCGAGCCGCTCTCCCTGGACGGCGGAGTTCCCGAAGACGTCGTGGTCCTTCATGTACTTCACGGTCGCGGCCACGGCCGCCGCCGTGACGGGGTTCGCGTTGTACGTGTGTCCGTGAACGAAGGCCCCGCTCCCTTTCCGGAGCGTGTCGACGATCTCGTCCCGGACGATGATTCCTCCCGCGGGCGCGTACCCTCCGGTTATGGCCTTGGCCGTGCAGATGATGTCGGGCGTGACGTTCCAGTGATTGACGCAGAACGCCTTCCCCGTCCGGCCGAAGCCGGTCATGATTTCGTCGGCGATCAGAAGAACGTCGTATTTGCTGCAGATCTCCCGGATGATCGGCCAGTACTCCGCCGGCGGGTGAAGTCCGCCGACCGTCGACCCGACGACGGGCTCGGCGACGAAAGCGGCCACATACTGCGGCCCGATCCTGCGGATCTCGCTCTCGAGCCGGCGCGCGCACACGACGTCGCATTCCGGATACGTCTTCCCGTAGGGGCAGCGGTAGCAATAGTGCGCCTCGATCTTCGGCCCTTCCCTGAAAATCGGTGCGTAGAGCTGTCTCCGGGCCATGCTTCCCGCGAGCGCCATCGTTCCGATCGTGCTCCCGTGGTAGGAGTTCCAGCGCGCGATGTACACCGACTTCGCGCTCCCCGCCCCGTCGCGCTCCACGAAATACTGGCGGCTGATCTTCATCGCCGACTCGATCGCCTCGCTGCCGCCGCTGACGAGCCAGACCTGCGAAAGCCCCGCGGGAGCGATCGACGCGACCGCGTTGGCGGCCTCGACGGAGGCCTTCGATACCCAGCGCGATGGGTGGGCGAACTCGATCGACTCGAGCTGGGCGATCATCGCCTCGCGGATCTCGCGGACGCCGTGCCCGATGCTCGACAACAGCGCGCCGCTGCATCCGTCGATGTACTGCTTCCCGTCTTCGTCCCAGATGTAGATCCCCTCGCCGCGAACGGCGGTCTTGAGCGAACTCGCGTAACTTCTCGGGATCAGATGTCCCCATTCAGTCATGATCGCTGTGATTCCTCCTTTCCTTCGTGCCGTGCCTTCCGTTTCGATGTCCGCGCCCGATTCCCGCTCTCACCCCCCCGGTCGTTCATATCCGGAAACGGACCACCCGCCGCATAGACGCCCTGCTCGGTCCAGATCCGTTCGAGTTTTTCCAGACGTTCGCGAACACCGTCGAGATGGTTCGCGACCGAGAGGATCAGGCCGTTCAGCGCGCACAGCGGCGTCGTCAGCGAGTCGACGAACGAAACCGGCTGATACGCCACGGTCAGGAGGTGTCGCGCCTGTCGCCCGAGCGGACTCCCCGGCGTATCAGTCACGGCCGCGGTCGTCAGTCCCGAATTCCGTGCGAACGTGAGGACGTCCACGGTCCAGCGGGAGTAGCGCGGAAAGCTGATGCCGACGACGACGCTTTCCTTCGGGGCATTCACGAGCATTTCGTAGGGAACGTCATCCCCGATCAGGGAGACGTTCGGGAGAAGCCAGCAGAGGTAGAACGAGAGGTAATACGCGAGCGAATAGGAACTCCGGTACCCGGCGATGTAGACGGACGACGCGCGAGCGAGCGCCGCGCCGAGTTCGTCGGAGGCCTCCGGAACGAGCTGCCGCTGATAGGCCGAAAGAGTGACGAGATCCGCCTCTACGGCATCCGTCGCGGACGCCTTTCCGCCTCCCGTGGAGGATTTCTGCAGGCGTTCCAGCGTCGAGAGGTGGTCCATGAGCATTTCCTTTACGGCGTCCCTGAGCGCGTGGTATCCCGAAAAACCCAGGAAATACGCGAAGCGGATCACGCTCGCCTCGGAAACTCCCGCGGCGGCGCCAAGCTCCGTCGCGGTCATGAAGGCGGCTTCACGCGGAGAATGGAGGATCATGTCGGCGATTTTTCCCTGCCGGTCGGACATCTGCGATCGTCTGGTCTGGAGCAGCGTTCTCAGCACCAAATGCGCCTCCCTTCGACAAGTAAAGAAAAAAATCATCGTGAAGGATTTTTTTCGTATACAATACATTTATGAAGGATTTCCTTCAAAACTGTAGCATCCGGCGCGTCGAGTGTCAAGAATTGTCTTGTAGCTGGTGTCGTCGGACAGCGATGTGTCGTATTGAAGTGGAACAATGTCATGAAGACGCGGGGTGGTATTTTTCCGGGCGTCCGGAAAGCGGCACGAACAGCGGTGTTCGAGGGAACGCCGTGGGGAAAGGTGACGATGTCCGGTCAGGATGCCTCATTGCCGAAAGCTCAGTGTCGGACTGCGTCCGGCTTTTCGCTGTCACGAAGACCGGAAACGATTGAACTTCGGTTTTTCCGGAGCGAAGCGCCGCTCCGGAGTCCGTCCGGGATTTGCTACAATGTATACCATGTCGCCCGATGGATCCAAAAACGGATCGCATTCTGCGCGCATCATCTTCCCCTCAAGGAGTCGATACCATGAACGTCAACCGTCTCGGTCCCCGCATCACGGCAATGGTCCTCATCCTTCTCGCCGTCGCCGTCGGAACCGTTTCGTGGTTCGCGCTCGCGCGAAGCACGAACAGCCTCGAAGCGGCCGCCGACGCCTACGGCCGCGAAGCCGCCCTCCGCGTCGCGAACCAGCTCAGCGACACCTTCGACCGTTTCGACGGAACCTTGCTCGCTCTCAAGGCCTTCCTCGAAGGCACGTTCGAATTCGAACAGGCGAAAGACAACATGAAGATCTACATGTCCGTCTTCGTCCACGACAACAGACTGCTCGTCGAGAAGCTCGGCGGACAGTCGCCGGAGATCCGGGACATGTACATCTACTTCAACCCGGAGTTCTTCGGCGGCAAAGTCTTCGCCCTCACCTTCTCGCGTCCGGGCGAAAACGACGCGTTCGAACTCTCCCAGAAGCCGAAAGAAACCCAGGCGGAACTTTTCGACCGTGCGAATCCGCAGACATCGTTCTTCTGGAAACCGTTCGACGACGGCCAGACGTGGGGCGCCCCATTCCGCAGGGGGGACGCCGAACTGATCGGCTACGGAATGCCCGTCACCTCGGGAGGCAAGACGGTCGCCGTTATCGGCATCAATTTCGACTACGCGTTCGTCCGGAAGACCCTGAAGGATATCCGTCTCTACGACACGGGATATGCTGTACTGCTCAACAGGGATCTCAGGTTCCTCTACCACCCCGCGTTTCCGTTCGATGGCCCCGGGTTTCGCGAGGTCTCGGGCGGACAGCTCGCTCCATTCGCGGATACGATCCTGAAAAACGCGATCGGAAGATCGGACTACGTCATGAACGGCATTCGAAAGACCTTCCACTTCGCGCACATGAAGAACGAGTTCATCGCGCTGATCGCCGTGAGCCGGAACGAGATCACCGCTCCCGTCGATTCGCTCAGGATGATGATCCTGATCGCCTCGGGGCTTATCTTCGCCGTCGCCGTCGTCGCTGCCGGGATCTTCGCGAAGAGCGTTTCCTCCCCGCTCCGCGCCGCCGCGGCCGCCGCGGCGGATGTCGCGAGGACCGGCGACCTCAGGCGCCGGATCGAGATCGCGACATCCATCGAGGAAATCCGCGGCGTTGCGGAATCCCTGAACGCCCTTGTTTCCGCAATGAAGGGGTCGGTCGGCGAGATCCTGGGCGGCGCGAACCGCGTGCTCGCGAAAGCGGAGGAGCTCAGCGCGGTTTCGGAGGAAACGACTGCCTCCGCCGAGGAAATCCTCGCGCTCGCCGACCGGGCGAGCAAACGCTCCGCGGACGCGGCATCGGCCGTCGAATCGGCGAACGCCGGCATCCAGGAGGTGGCGGCAGCCGCTACGGCCGGCGCGAAGACCGCGGCCGAGGCCGGCGAACGCGCCGCCGAGATCGCTGCCGCGTCCGAACGGGGGGGACAGGCGATCCGCGATACGGTTGCGCTCATCGATACGATGGCATCCTCGAGCGGCAAAGTGGGAACCGCGATCCGCGAACTGGCGGATTCCGTCGGCGGAATCACGGGGTTCGTCAATACGATCACCTCGATCGCGGATCAGACCAACCTTCTCGCGCTCAACGCCGCAATCGAGGCGGCGCGCGCGGGCGAAGCCGGACGCGGATTCGCCGTCGTCGCGGAAGAAGTCAGAAAGCTCGCCGAGGAATCGGGCAGGGCTGCGCGAGAGGTCAGTTCCATCATATCGACCATCTCGTCGCGCACCGAGAACGCCGTCCGCGACAAGACGGAGGCCGACGGAAAGATGCGCCTCGTGATCGGAAAGGTCCGCGAGACCGAGGGAATCATCGGCGACGTGGTTTCGCGGATCGCGACGATCACGGACAACGTCCAGTCGATCGCGGCGGCGATGGAGGAACAGGCAGCCTCGTCGCAGGAGATGACGGCCGGAATGGATTCCGTCGCCCGCAACAGCGACGACATCGTGGAACAGCTCTCCTCGATCGACGCCGCGACGCAGGAGCAGGAGAAGGCGACCGAAACGCTCGCGCAGGCATCGGAAGAACTCGTCCGCCTGAGCGGCGAACTCCGGAACGCCGTCGCCCGATTCACGGTCGAAGACGCCGCGATCGAACCATCGCCTGCGACGAAGTAGCATCTGTCCGGGGACAGAAGGCTCAACGCCGGGCTCCTTCCGTTGCTGCGGGAGGAGCCTTTTTCGTTCACCCGCGCTTTCCTCCGCAGTCTCGCAAGACGGAGCCGCGACCTCCTCCCTTTCGTTTTCCGCGACATAACCTTTCCGTCGTTCCCTTTCCCGGACGAAACGAAAGTGTTATTGTTCCGACATGTTCAATCAGGAGGTGAACGACATGTTCGATTTTGCGCCGGAATTACCTGCAATGGCGATGATTGGAGTGCTTCTCTTCGCAACGCTCCCGGCAGGCGCCGCCGTGACGGCATCGGACGACGCGAAAGCGTCCGTACAGGCCTCGCGCGGTTCAGTACGCCTCCGGGGGTTCCGCGACCCGGAGATGGACTTCCAGGTCATCCGCTCGATCGGCGCGGATGCCTATGGAGGCGGAACGATCGGGGAGATCCTCGCCGCCCGCGACTCGATCGCCGACGGCGATCCGTCCGCGTGGACCGGCGCGTTCGCGGCTCTCGCGGAACGGCTCGAAGCCGACGGGAAAGACCGGATGCTGCGCGGGCATCCGGTCAGCGCCCGGGACGCCTTCCTTCGCGCCTCGAGCTATTGGCGGGCGGCGGAATACTACGGCGACCCTCGAAGAGATGATGCGCAGCGGTGCGGACTCCGATGCCGCGAGGCGTTTCTCGCCGGGACGCGACTCCTCCCCGGCGGAGTCGAAGATCTTCGCATCCCGTTCGGCGACACGCCGATCCGGGGATATTTCCTGCGGGCGGCATCCGACGACGTCGTCCGTCCGACGGTCCTCATGATGAGCGGGTACGACGGAACCTCCGAGGAGATGTTCTTCGCGGCCGGACGCGCCGGACTCGAGCGCGGATACAATGTCCTGCTCTTCGACGGCCCGGGCCAGACGGGGATGCGGCGTTTCTTCCCCGACTCGGCCTTCATCCCCGATTACGGCCCCGTCATACGCGCGGTCATCGACCACGCGATGTCGCGGACGGACGTCGATCCGAAGCGCATCGCGCTCTACGGCGTCAGCATGGGCGGATACCTCGCGCTCAGCGGGTCGATCGGCGAAGGACGCCTCGCGGCGCTCGTGCTCAACTCGCCGATTACGAATCTTCACGAGTACATGTCGGCCTTTATGTCCCGATCGCGCGACTCCCGGGACGATATGACCCTCGACGAGCTCGCGGCGCTTCCCGACGACGTCATTCCGTGGGGGCTCCGCAGCGCCGGGATGAACTTCATCCGGCGCTTCGGGGCGACGACGTTCTCGGGCGCGATGAAAGCGCTCGAGGCATTCGATAATCGTCCGCGCCTGAAGAGGCTGAAGGTTCCGACGCTCGCGCTCGCGTCTCGCGGCGAAGGAGCGGCCCCGGTGCGTCTTGCGGAAGAGTTCGCGGCGACGTCGCCCCGTCCCGTGACGCTCAGGATCTTCGAGCAATCGTCCGGAGCGAACATGCATTGTCAACTCGACAACCTGCCGCTGTCCGCGGCCGTGATCTTCGACTGGCTCGACGAAACCCTCCGGTGACGAAAGAGCGGGGGCGCGTTTTCCCCGCTCTTTCGTTTCATATTAGTCCGGCCGGCTTCGCGCGGGTTATTCCTCGAGGCGGACTCTCCCTTCCCGGAAAAGGGACTCGCATGCGTCG
>CALFXN010000121.1 GCA_937957815.1 uncultured Synergistales bacterium | reverse complement strand
CCACCGAGATCTACACTCTTTCCCTACACGACGCTCTTCCGATCTGTTCGAGGAGCTGGGCGATCTTCGGCGCGAATATCCGTTCGGAGAGCGATCGCGCCCTCGGTCCGAAGGCGACGTTGTCGTAGACGCTCAGGTTCGGGAAGAGTGCGTAGTTCTGGAACACGATCCCGATGCGACGCTCCTTTACGGACACGCCTCTCATCGAACGTCCCCCGATCAGGACATCCCCCCCGTCGGGGGAAAGAAATCCCGCGATCAGGCGCAGTGACGTCGTCTTACCGCATCCGGAGGGACCGAGAAGCGAAAGGAACTCTCCTTCGCCGATCGTCAGCGAAACGTCGCGCAACGCATCGAACTTCCCGAACCGCTTCGAGACGTTTTCGAGCCGGACGGTTTTCATGTGCGCTCCGGCTCCCCGGCGAGACGGAACGCGAGGCTGACCGCCTCCGCGGGATCGGCTGCGGTGTGCGCCGCTGCGGACACGCCGCATTCGTCGACCGGATCCCATGTGCTGAGGAAGACGACGGGCTTGCCGATCTTGAGCGCGAGTCCGATTTCGGAGAGCGTCCCCGGTCCGCCGCCGATCGAGATGACCGCATCGCCAGACGAGACGACGACCACGTTCCGCGCTTCGCCGATGCCGGTCGTGACGGGAATCGTGACGTATGGATTCGCCTCGCCCCGATTCGTCGGCAGGATCCCGACGGAGATTCCGCCCGCCTCGCGGACTCCGCGACAGACGCCTTCCATAACGCCTCCGCGCCCGCCGCAGACCACGACGGCGCCCGCCTCCGCCAGGAGACGCCCGACGCGGAGCGCGAGATCGTACTGTTCCGGGGTCGCGACGGATGCTCCGATGACGCTGATGATTCGTTCCGCAGGATTCATGACATCCTCCTCGGAGAAAATTCTCGTATGGCCGCCCGGGGTCATGCGCCGACGATCTCGGCCTGGCCGCCGCCTCCGAATATCTTCCGAAGTACCAGAACGCCGGTCAGGCTGAAGAGGCTCAGGAGAACGAGCAACGTCGTCGCCGCGCAGGCGAAGCCCGTACTGACGTAGAACGCCTGATAGAGGACGACGGGGTAGGTCTGGCTCGCGGATCCGGTGACCATCACCGCGAGCTGGAATTCGCCGAGAGACATCGCGAATGTCATGAGTGCGCCGGAAGTCAGCCCGGGCAACAGATTGGGGATGAGAACCCGCTTCGTGACGAACCACGGCGACGCGCCGAGCGACGTCGCGGCTTCCTCGAGCGTGTTCCAGCGGAGGAGCTCAAGGTTGGCCATGAGCGGCCGGAGCATGAACGGGAGCGTGTAGACGACGTGTGCGGCGAGGAGGAGATGCCACGTGCCGACGAGCGAGAAGGACGACCAGTTGAACGCCTGCACGAATCCGAGCCCCATGACGACGGGGGGAATCGCGATGGGCAGCAGGATGACGAAGTCGAAAAGCCGCCGGAGCCACGGCTTCCGGAGCGTGTGGACCGCATAGACCGCCGGAATGCCGATCGCGGCGTTGAGAACGGCGGAGAGCGACGCGACGAGAAGGCTCATCATCATCGCCCGGACGTACATCGCCTTCGAGAACAGGTCGAGATACCACCGCCAGGTGAAGCCGGTCGGCAGGAGCGTACCGAACCATTTCTCGCCGAACGACCCCACGAACATGAGCAGGATCGGCGCGAGAACGTATGCGAAATAGAGGCAGAACAAAACTCCCCAGAAAGCACGTCGAACCATGCCGCGCACCCTTCCGTACGTTCCTGGCGGCGAAACCCGGAAGTGTGCACCGCCAGAACGGGATCTGGACGAATGGGTTCATTGTTGCGATCACGTAAGAATTGTACATTATATTGACGGGAAGGCAACGACCGCGGGGTGTGAAAGGAAAAAAACGGAGGTCTCAGGCGGAGGAGGCTGACTGCTCCCCGAGAATGCCGATTCCAGCGCTCGTCCCGATGACATCGGCTCCCGCGTCGAGAAATGAGAGGGCGTCGGCGAGCGTACGGATTCCGCCGGAAGCCTTGATGCGTCTCCTGCCGCGGAGGCGTTCGCGGAGGAGCCGGACATGTTCCGTCGTGGTGACTTTTCCGGAAAATCCGGTGCCGGTCTTCAGGAAGTCGGGACCGGGCCCGGAGAGGGAAATGTCGCAGAGTAGGGCGATCTCTTCGGCGGACAGGAGCGGAGTTTCGATGATAAGCTTGAAAATGCGCGCACCACACGCTTCGCGCAGCGCGCGGATCTCCAGCTCGACGGTTTTCCAGTCGCCCGAACGGATCGCGTAGACCGGAGCGACGATGTCGAGATCGCTGACGCCCGAAGAGACGTACGTCTCGACTTCGCGGAGCTTGACGGACAGGGGAACGGTCCCGTGGGGGAACCCGACGACGGCAGAGACACCGCAGGCCGTTCCCGAACACGCCGACACCGCCAAGGGAATAGCCCACGGGGGAACGACGAGCGTCCGGAACGAAAAAGGAAGACTTCGTTCGAGAAAATTGCCAACATCCTCGCGTGTCGTATCGGAGCGAAGGAGGGTATTGTCGATCTGTGATGCGGATATTGCGCTCGCGTGAGGCATTGCCTCCGGATTCTCCGGGCGGGCGTCACACAAACGTATCAAGTCCGTCGTCGTCCTCGTCGTCATTCCGACGACGCTTTTCGAGGGCATATTCGAATGCACGTCTGCCGTCTCGATAGTCCCTCTTCCGGTTCTTCGGCTGAACGCGTCGGCTTGGAATCGGGAAGACGTCTCCCCGAACGGGATCGATTCGCTCCGTCATGTCGCCATCCTCCCCGTCGATGAAAATCTGATCCTTCTGAATACTCATCGGCAATTCGGAAGTCGAAATGAACGAATGTATTCGATTCGCCCGGAGATTCCCGGGATGCTGAGCGGGCCGCGCGCGGTTTTCCGGTCCCCGCTGCACCACGATATATCGCGGAGTTATTTCTCCCCAGTGTTCGAATTCCTGTTGCGGAGCTTCATAACAATCATGACAATACCAATAACCGCCATGATGCCAAGCCAGATAACAGTCATCTTGTTCACAGACGCCACCTCCCCCTGTGACGAGAGAATTACACGCGTGCGTTTTGTACGGCCCGAGCGCTTCCTGGGCGGAAACAGGAAAGACGATAGATAAAAATGAAAATCATTATCACTATTGAGAGTACCATTCCATGGGGAAGATGACAAGGCAAAACCCGAGAAAAAGCATAATGCAAAATTGGGAGAGTTCATAAGGGAATACAATCTGCGGGAACGCGCAACATGTCGCCATCTGTTTGCCACCGCGGGGAGACGGTTGCCGGCAAAAAGGTCCGCCTGATATCCGTCGGGGTGTGCTGTATCCGGAAGGGGACGGAAACGACTTTTGTCAGGCGACGAGGGACGGCATGGAGAACGGAGACGCCCTATCCGCACCTTTCGCCATGTTCCACGCGCTGTAGGCCCTTCCCGCCTCGGTTCGCGAGATTTCGCGCTGGGCGCGTGCCTTTGCCGAGGCCGCCTTCGCGGCGACGGAAATATCCTGGGGAGACGGATCGCCGGCTGCGAGCGCGGCGCGCTGAACCTGGTCCATGATCCGCGCCGTTTCTTCCGGAGTGCGTCCCGCCGGAGCCGAAATCGGAACCTCGCCGCCCGTGATGTACCTCTTGCCGTCGGGGCCGGTCGTGTAACTGTATGAGACGGGGCCGGCGTACTGTCCCCCTGCGGCCTTGTGAGCCGCCTCGTGGGAAATGACGTCCCGTTCGATCGCCTTGAGCTTCTCGATCGCCTGCCGGACCTTCGGGGAGTAGGTTGCGTTCCTGTCGGCCGTCGAGAGCGGGCGGAGAGGCATTCGTCCATTCCGGTTCTCTTCGTCCGGCTCGGATGTCGTTTCGACGGAAACGCCCTTTGCGCCGCCGTCGATACGGTCGACGATTTTCTCCGGTCCCGAGATCGTGATGGAGATCGACGTGACGTATCGCTTTCCGTCTGTTCCGACCGTCGTATGTTCCTGCGTCCGAACCGATGCGCCGGCCGCCAGCGCCCTGATCCTGCGCTCCTGGGCCAGGACCTGCGCTTCGGATCTCAGAAGTTCCGGATCTCTTTGAATGCCGGCGGCGAGAGCGACCACGACAGAATCTCCTTTCGGGGAATACGTTCAACTATCGATATTGTACAATGACACTGAAAGAAAAGACAGCCGCGACGAAAGCGGGGAGGGATTGCGAATGACGGATCGGATTCTGTTCGACAGGATGCTTGACGTGATCGAACGCGACATCGTCCCGCTGACCGAGGCGGGGGTCAGACGGGGTGACAAGGTCTTCGGAGCCGCCGTCCTCAGGAAGAGCGATTTTTCCCTGGTGATCGCCGGAACGAATCATGAAAGCGAGTGTCCCCTCTGGCACGGGGAGATATACGCGATCAGGGAGTTTTATGCGATGTCCGATCGCCCCGCTCCGTCCGAATGCCTCTTCCTCTCGACGCACGAACCCTGTTCGATGTGCATCTCCGCGCTCGCGTGGTCCGGGTTCGACAGGATCTGCTACCTGTTCGGATACGAAAGCACGCGGGACGACTTCAACATTCCGCACGACCTCCAGATTCTGCGGGATGTCTTCGGGTGTCAGGCGCCGACGCGGAAGAACCGGTACTACGAGATGACGTGGCTTCTCGACATGATTCCTTCTTTCGACGATCCGGGAAGCGCCTGGGCGCGATACGAGGACCTCCGCGGGACGTACGCGCGCCTGTCGGCCGTGTATCAGGCGGGAGAGAAGAAGATGGTCCGCTCGTGAAGGAGCCGGCGATTTGAGCGGGTCATCTGCGGCAACCCGGGGCGCGGGGCGTTCCGCACCGGATATTTCTTGCCAGGCACTCGGAGCAGACTCCGAAGATCTGGATCGACTGCGGTGAGATTTCGAACCCCTCCTCGGCTGCCCATACGGACAGGACGCGGAGCTTGTTTTCCTGTTCGCCGAAATGCCGGACGCGTCCGCACGATGTGCAGAGCAGGTGGAGTGTCACATCCCTGCCGGGGACTTCGTAGCGATTGAATCCCTCTCCGAGATTCAGCTGGCGGACGAATCCGGCATCCTCGAGGACGAGAAGCGTCCGGTACAGCGTCGCGAATCCGAGCGTCGGATCCTTCTTCTGCGCGAATTGGAGGAGTTCCCGGGCGTTGGAGTGCACCCCCTGGTTTTCGACGAGCGTTTCGACGATGATCCTGCGTTGTTCCGTGATGCGGAATCCCCGTTCCCTGAGGTTTTTGAGAAGTTCCTGTACCTGATTCCCCGCTTCCTCGGACGTCATAGGACTCTTCCTTTCTTGCCTTTTCCGGCGGTTGGCATATCATACAGATATCGCGCCGGACTGTCCAAGGGAACGGCGGGAAAAGGCGACCTCCGGCATCGCCCGAACACCCCGCCGGAAGAAGTTGTTCGCGCGTTTCCGAACGGAATCTCGCGATTCACGGGGGAAATGAAACGATTATCGGAATCAGGGAGGTTTTTCGATGTCCTTTTTCGCGCGTTATGTTGCGCCGGTCATTCTCATCCTGTGCGGCCTGACTCTGATCTACGCGGGAATCCGAAAGATCCGCTTCGGGTACCAGGGCAGGGGAATCATGGATTTCATATGGGCGTGCGTTCTTTTCGTGATGTCCTGGATCATGGCGGGATCGTCGTGAATTTCCGTATTTCCTCGCATGTTGGCTGGCTTTGAAGTATGATACCCTCGCTTTCGATCCGGAAGCATTCAAGACACACACCAATCGGAGGAGGAACCTCAACGTGAAACGAATCAGCGCATGTGCTTCTGCAGCGATTATGGTCCTTGCGGCCTGCGGTTTTGCTCTGGCCGAAGCTCCCGTGTCCCCGGACGCCGCCCCTGCGGCGGTGACGGCTCCGTCTCCCGCCCGTCCCGCTCCGGAAACCGTCCTTGCGAAGGTCGGCGACAGGGAGATCCGGGAAAAGGACGTCGACGACATCCTCGCGACGCTCGATCCGCAGCGCGCTGCGATGTACGACACCGAGCGTGGGCGGAAGGCCGTCCTCGACGAAGTGATCACGATGGAGGTCTTCTCGCTCTGGGGGAAGGAAAACGATGTCGAGAAGGATCCGGAGTTTTCCAGGGCTCTCGACGCGATGCGCAAGGATCTCGTCCGCTCGTTCGCCGTGAAGCGTCTTTTCAGGGACGTCGCGGTATCCGATCAGGACGCCAAGATGTTTTACGACAAGAATCAATCGGCGTTCGCGGTTCCCGAGAGCGTGAAGGTGAGCCATGTTCTCGTCAAGGAAGAGGCCGAGGCGAAAAAGGTGCTCGACGAAATCAAGGGCGGGCTCGCTTTCGAGGAGGCCGCGAAGAAGTATTCCTCATGCCCGTCGAAGGAGCAGGGCGGGGATCTCGGCTACATCCAGAAGGGGCAGACCGTTCCCGAGTTCGAGACCGTTGCCTTCGCGCTGAAGAAGGACGAGATGTCTGCGCCCGTGAAGACGCAGTTCGGATGGCACGTCATCAAGCTCTTCGACAGGAAGGCCCCGGGAACGAAACCGTTCGCGGACGTGAAGGATGAAATCAAGACCGAACTGCTGAAAGACAAAAAGACGAAGCTGTATACCGACGAGGTCGCGAAGCTTCGCGAAAAGTACAAGGTCGAAGTCGTTTCGGCCGACGTCGCGCCGAAGAAATAGCGCGCCGGACTCGAAAGGACGCCAACGGAAAAAGGCCCGGGGTCAGCCCGGACCTTTTTCCGTTTCCTCCTCGAGAATCCTGATGAAGTGAACCACGAGTTTACGGACGGTCGTTCGTCATGGCGTCGAACGCGGCGGCGAGCGCGAGCATCCTGCATTCGAGCGGGATGTCGTGTTTGCTGAGGCCGATCGGATAGCCGCTTCCGTCCCGGCACTCGTGGTGTTTCAGGATCCAGTCGGCGACCGGAAGCACGTCGGGAGTCGAAAGCGCGATCCTGTGCCCGATCTCCGAGTGTCCCCTCATGACGACGAGTTCCTCCTTTGTGAGCGGACGGGGCTTGAAGAGGATGCTGTCGGGGACGCCGACCTTGCCGATGTCGTGGAACTTCGCGAAGAGCGTGAGGTCGGCGCGCAGCCGTCCGGAGAAGCCGAGAGACGTAGCGAGCCTGTCGACGTGGCACTGAAGGCGGTCGGCGTGTCCCTCCGTAATGAAGTCCCTCGCTTCGAGCATCGTCATGACCGTGTGGACGAGCGGATTGTGCGTTATCGGCTTCCCTGAACGGTTCCGTCGGGTTGAACCCCTGTTCGTACGCGACCGCGAACCCCATCGAAAGACTCAGATAGCTCTCCCCCATGGTCGTGTTGTACTTCCCGACGTGTGTCTGGATGTCGCGACAGATGCGCTCGAGTTTGAGCCCGTCTTCCCTTCCGGAGTCTCGTGTAACAGGTCTTCCGAAATGAGTGCTCCCCCAAGACGATGAGTCTGTCGAGAAGGTCGCGTTCCGCCGAGACTGTGGGTGGCCGCGCGGACGTCCGTAAACGGCGAATGGACGTGGGAAACGTACGCTTCGACGGCGTGCGTGAGAGAGTCCATTCCCGTGAATGCCGTGAGTGTGGGCGAAAGGGTCGTCAGCGGAAACGGATCGATGAGCGCGACGTCCGGGACGAGGGCCTTGCTGACGAGCTCCATTTTGACGCGACGTGTCGTATCGGCGATGATCGAAAACTGGGAGACGTCCGCCGAGCTGCCGGCCGTCGTCGGAATGCGGATGAGAGGCGTCGTCGCCGCGCTCACGAGATCGATGCCCTCCCAGTCCGAGATCCTGCCGCCATTCGAGGCGATGATTCCGATCCCCTTCGCGCAGTCCTCGGAGACCCGCTTCGTCCAGCCGGTTCGACGGACGCCGGGATCGGAAACGAGAAAGATGCGGGGCGCTCCGGAATTCCTGGCGTACTGCCCCGCAAGATCCATGGTGCCCATGCCGAATATGAACTCGGGAGCGCCGAATTTGCGGAGTCCGACCATGGGTGTCATGACGACGCCCACTCTCCTTTCACTGCCGCATCCGGAGCCCTTTTACCGTTCCTGTCTGCCCGAAAACGAGAACGTGTCGCGACCGCTCTCCTTCGCGCGGTACATTGCCGCATCGGCGCGCCGCATAAGCGTCTGGACCGAATCTCCGTCATCGGGGAAGAAGCTGATGCCGATGCTTCCGGTAACACTGAGCGTATGCTCTCCGATACGGATCTCCCGGCTCACGGAGCGGATCAGGCGATCCGCGACCGTGGCGGCCTCGTTCGGTGCGGTCAGGCAGGGAACCGCGAACATGAACTCGTCCCCTCCCATACGGGCGACGGTATCCATGTCGCGGACGTTTCCGCGCAGCCGGTTCGCGATCTCGACGAGCAGGAGATCGCCCACGTCGTGCCCGAGCGTGTCGTTGATCTGCTTGAAGGAATCGAGATCGAGAAACATCACGGCGACGAGCGTTTTCGTCCGGCGTGCGAGCGCGATGGCCTGCTCGAGACGATCATGGAAAAGAACCCGACTCGGCAGGCCGGTCAGCGAATCGTGCGTTGCCATGTAGCGCAGTTCCTCTTCGACGCGTTTGCGTTCCGCCACCTCGCGCGTGAGTTCCGCGTTCGTCGCCTCGAGCTCGAATGTCCGCGCGCGGACCTGTTCCTCGAGCCGGTCCCGCAACGATATCAGTTCGGCTTCCGATCGTTCGAGGCTCGCGATTTTTTCCTCGAGATGCGTGTTCAGTGCGACGATCCTGCGCGTGAGAAGGAATGATTCGAGAACCTCGGCGGTCGTCGCGAGGACGATGGAGAGGAAGTCCGGGTATGGAGCGACTTCGTCGAGATCCTGCGAGTCGTCGAGTTCGGCCATGCATAAACCGAGGATTCGCGTGGGGGTGGCGAGGGCGTTCAGGAGAATCCGCCTCGTCCTGTCCGACGAGGAGACGATGACCGGTTTTTCGCGTCGCAGCGTCCACGCGATCGTACGGTCCTGGATCAGCGGGATTTTTTCCGTCTCGAAGAAATCAGCGGCGTCGGCCGGTTCGCAGTGGACGAGCCGGAAGTTCATCTCTTCCTCTTCCGCGATGTAGAAGCAGATCGAATGCACGGAGATGATCGTTCGGACCCGTACGGTCGCTTCCTTCAGAATGGCTTCGACGGAATCGAGACCGTTGATGCACCGGGCGAAGTTGCCGATGTTCACGGCGACATCGAGGCTCTCGATGATCGCGCGGCGTTCCTGCATCAGGTGTTCGAGGCGGCGCTCGAGTTCCCCTGCGTCGAGTTCCGGAGTCATTGGTCTCCCTCCTTTCCGAGGAAAAGCGCGAGTATCTCCGAGATCTGGCGCTCCGCCTGCATGATCGCGGGAGCGATCGCGCTCGGAGGAAAGTGTACGGCATCCCATGCGTCGGGTGCCACTTCCGGCACGAAGAACGATCCGGATCGCCCCATGCGGAGTCCGATCGTCGTGATGTCGGCGAGCGTGAGAATCGCCGACTCCGTGACGTTCTTCGACTCCTCCGGCCGGTGATGGAAGAGGACGATCTGCTCAAGCATCGACGGGAAGCCCCATTCGTGGAGCAGCACTCCTCCGACCGTCGCGTGGTCGTATCCGATGACCTGTTGCTCGGCGATGTGGATCGGCAGTCGTCTGCGGACCGAGAGGCGGATCGAGGCGATCATGTGCCGCGGCATTGCCTCGATCATGACGAGTCGTCCGATGTCGTGGAGAATGCCCGCGACGAAGTGGCGCTCCTCGGAAAGGCCTACTTCGAGGGACGCGTAGATTCGTGCGAATACGCCGCACGCGATGGAGTGTTTCCAGAAGGATTGCATGCCGAATACGTCTTCGGGGACGTCCCTGAACGCTGAGATCACGGAGATTCCGATGGCGAGCGTGCTCAGTTCGTTGACGCCGATGATCGCGACGGCCCTCGGAATCGAGTCGATCCTCGCGGGGAAGCCGTAGAACGAGCTGTTGACGAGTCTCAGGAGTTTCGCCGCGAGGCTCGTGTCTTTCGAAACGACGTCGGCGATATGGTGGGCGGAGCTCTTGGGCGACGCGAGAACCTGAGAGATCTGGAAGTAGATGTCGGGGAACGACGACAGTCGCGTGGAGTCGCTCACGAGGTCGTGAATAGCGGGGACCCGTTCGTCGTCGTACGAAACCGCCTTTGCGGAATCCCGGAACAACTCGTGGGGTTCGAAATCGCCGAACGAGTCGCCGTTCGCGTATCGTTTCGCGGACTCGAGGAGTACCTGGCGCCGGAGTTCCCCGCCGAACGGGGTCGCGGGAGGCGACGAAAAAAGATACTCTGTCCGTTCCTCCGCCTTCCGGAGGATCTCCGGATCTATCCGGGACATTTCGCGTTTTGCGATATCCTCCTCCGAGATTCCTTCCACATCGGCTTCGGAGATGCCCCAGATCTTGATCGTCTGGATGCTCTTTCCCGTCAGGACGGCTCCGCGGGGCAGAATGAGAATCCCTCTCGGTCCCAGAAGATCTGCTGTCAACTTCATGCCCGGCGTGAGATTGTCCGTATGAACTCTTCCCATGGCGGCTCCCTCTCTTCCTGAAGCATGTCGAAGCTTCATGCGGGACACAAACCGATATGATAGGATAATCATATAACGATCCCCGACAGGAGGAAAGCGCCCGGCAATGGATTTCATCGGACTTGCGCTGATTTTTTTCGCGAGAATTCTCGACGTGAGCTGTTCGACGGTCCGCATCCTGCTCCTTGTCAGGGGGAGGCGTCTGCTTGCCGCATCGATCGGTTTCTTCGAAGTGATGGTATATCTTCTTGTTCTCGGCAGGATTCTCGGTGGCGGACGAACGCTTTCGTTCCCCGAACTCGTGGCGTATTGCGGCGGGTTCGCGTCGGGGACGTACTTCGGATCTCTTGTCGAAGAACGGATCATGAACGCGTTCGTCATGCTCGAATTGATCCTGGAGTTCGGTCCGGAGACGGATGCGCTCGTGGCACGCATCAGGGCCGAGGGGCACGGAGCGACGGTCATCTACGGGGAGGGGCGCGACGGTGCGAAGGCTGTGGTGAAGGTCATCTGCCGCAGGAAAGATATTTCGTCGATCGCCGGAATCATCGGAGACCGCGGATTCGTCGCCATTTCGGACGTGAAGGGCTGCTGGGGCGGACAATTCAGGATGCACCGGAAGTAGAGGGATGTCCATGGATGATCAGATGGAACGGTATGTTCAGCTCGAACGCGACGCCGCCAGATGGAAACGCGAGGAAAAGGCGTTGCGCGAGATGGAGCGGCGATTCTACGCGGTATTCGACAATCCGCTCTTTCTCGCTCTCGTTGTCGTCAGGGGGCGCATCCGCCAGATGAACCGGCGCTCGGAGGATGTCCTCGATTTTTCGCTTCGCGACCGTCCCGGTGCGGATCTCGCGAATCTTCTTGCGCCGGGCAGCGCGCGCGTCGCTGAAACGCTTCTCGATTCGAGGTCGGGGACGGAGACGGCCTCGCTGCGCATCCGGAGCGAAAAGGGTGCCGAGAGGTGGCTCGATGTCGTGTCCCTTCCGGTCGAGTATTCCGGTGAAAGCGCCCGGCTTCTCCTCGCTTTCGACGCGACGGAAAGGGAATCCGTCCGTTCGGAGCTTCGCACGGCGGGAGCGACTCGTGAAGCGGCGCTGCGATCTCTCTTCGCGGAGGATTCCGGTCTGAACGGAGCGCTTCTTGACCGCGAGGGAAGGATTCTCGCGGCCGGAGGCGGCTTCCGGAGAGCGTGCGACGAATACTTCGGTCTGGATGCCGGAGTGGGAACGCCGCTCTTCGATGTCCTGCCGGATTCGACGGTCGTGACGCTGAAGAATCTCTGGCAATCGGCTCTTTCAGGCGCGGATGTCTGCGGGAGTACCGATTCCGGCATGAATCTCGATGTCTGCTTCGTCCCGCTCACCGGAGAAAACGGGGACGTCTCCGCCGTCATGCTCTCTCTCTCCCGCGGAAACGCGGCCGCCCTTGCGCCGGAGCGGGAATCAGGGGACGACGCCTCTGCGGAGGACACGCTTCGCGACGCGGCGGAACGGGTTCCCGTCATTCTCGGAACCCTGCGCGTCTCGGAGGGGGTCTCGGTTGCGGGGAACGGTGCCTTCCGGGAGACGTTCGGCATCACGTCTTCCGGGATGATTCCGATGGATCCCGCCCGTTTCTTCAGGACGGGCGACGAATGGAACGCCTTCCTGACCGAGCTTCGGAAGGAGCGGGATGCCTGCGTTTTCCCGGTGTGTTTCCTGACCGGAGGAAAATCGCGAAAGTTTCTCTTCCGCGGTCGCAGAGAGATCGGAAGAGCACACGTCTGAACTCCAGTCACGTGGCCTTATCTC
>CALFXN010000120.1 GCA_937957815.1 uncultured Synergistales bacterium | reverse complement strand
AGATAAGGCCACGTGACTGGAGTTCAGACGTGTGCTCTTCCGATCTAAAAACTGGTTTCGAGTCTCGTACGCTTTCAGGAGACGATGGGAATGATTCTTCTCACCGTCTTTTTCCTGGCCATCCTGGCGCAGATCGCCGCCCGGTACATGGCGATCCCGCTGCTCTGGACGGAGGAACTGGCGAACTACTCCTTCATCTGGGCCGTATTCATGGGCGCTTCCGTGATGGTCCACTACAAGGCGCACTTCGCCTTCACGTTCCTGATCGAAAAATTCAGGGGCAGGAGTTCGCTCGTCTATGACGTGGTCATCTGCGCCATCCTGCTCTCTTTCACGGTCCCGATGACCCTGTACGGCGTCACCATCGTCTCGGAGTTCTGGGACTACAACTGGATCACCCTCACGTGGGTCAAGATGGGATACACCTGGATGTGCCTTCCGATCATGGGCGCGACCATGACGCTTTACATCGTCGAGCACGTCGTCGAGGACATCCGGACGCTGCTGCGGAGGGAGGCCGTCGCATGACGCCGCTCGCAATCGTCGGTCTCTTCGTCGTCCTGATCTTCATCGGCGTCCCAATCGCCTTCGTCATCGGCATCGTCTCGCTTCTCGGGATCATGTCCATCCCGATGATCCCGAACCTCACGGTCTTCATGAAGATGTTCAACGGGCTGAATTCGTTCGTCCTGCTCGCGATTCCGCTGTTCATCCTCGCGGCGAACATCATGAACCGCGGAAAGATCACGGAGATGCTCGTGAACTTCTGCATCGCGCTCGTCGGCAACATCCGAGGCGGCCTCGCCCACGCGAACATCCTCGTCTCGATGATCTTCGCGGGCGTCTCCGGTTCGTCGCAGGCGGACACGGCCGGCGTCGGCAAGATGCTCATCCCCGCGATGATCGACACGGGGTACGACAAGGAGACGACCGTCGGCGTCACGGCCGCGTCCTCGACGATCGGCGTCATCATCCCGCCGAGCATCCCGATGGTGGTCTACTCGGGACTCACGAACGCCTCGGTCGCCGCGCTCTTCATCGGCGGCATGATCCCTGGAATCCTCATCGGACTCACGATGATGCTCATCGTCTGCGTGATCGGCCGGAAGAGAAACTTCCCGAAGTACGAACGCGCCGGTTTCCGCAAGGTCTGGGGACTCTTCCGACAGTCCTTCCCGGCCCTGCTGACGCCCGTCATCATCGTCGGCGGCATCACGACGGGCTGGTACACGCCGACCGAGGCGGCCGCGTTCGCCTCCGTGTATGCGCTTCTCATCAGCCTGTTCTTCTACAGAACGCTCACGCTGCGCGATCTTCCCGACATCATCAAGGAGACGCTGAAGCTCAGCTCGCTCTCGCTCTTCGCGCTCGCCACGGCGAGCGCGCTCGGAGAACTCCTCGGATACTACAAGGCGTCCGATCACATCGGCGCATTCTTCGCCGCCACGATCGCCAGTCCGCAGGTCTTCATGCTCATCGTCATCGCGTTCTTCCTCTTCGTCGGGACATTCATGGACGCGATTCCGGCAATGATCCTGTTCATGCCGGTCATTCTTCCGACGGCTCTGAAGCTGGGGATCACGTCGGTCCACCTCGGCGTCGTCGTCGTCATTACGCTCGCCATCGGGCTCGTGACGCCTCCGTACGGGCTCTGCCTTCTCA
>CALFXN010000119.1 GCA_937957815.1 uncultured Synergistales bacterium | reverse complement strand
CCGTTCTCGCCTCGATCCACATATCGTTTCCGGCCGCCCTGACGGACAGTTCCCGAAGTAAGACCGCCCTTTCGAGACAGTGTATTTCAAGAGGCCCGGAGAAGCATCGTCCGATTCCGAGAATTTTCGGCGCGACAAAAAGGGAAACAGCATCCACGATTCCGCTTCGGAAGAAGGAAGAGACGACGTGAGGTCCTCCTTCGACAAGGATACTCGAAATTCCCTTTTCGGAAAGAATCTTCGTTGCGATTTCGAGTGAAAGGGTTCCGTCCGAATCGCGCGGTACCGGGAAGATATCGCATCCCGTTTCGCGAAGCGATTCCCGGCGCTCGCCCGATGCATCCTCTCCACAGAGGAGGATGGCTCTTCTTCCGTTGAATAGCTTCGCATCGCGGGGAATCGACAGTCGGGAATCGAGTACGACCGGAACGGGAGAAATACCATCCGTCTCGCGGACATCAAGCGAAGGATCGTCGCTCAGGACCGTTCCTATCCCGACAAGGACCGCATCGTGTTCGGCCCGAAGCAGATGCGACATCCGACGGGCATCCGGACCGGTAATCCACTTGCTCGTTCCGTCGCGACACGCAATGTTTCCATCGAGCGTCATTCCCGCCTTCACCGTAATCCAGGGACGTCCGAGACGATGGCGCCACAGAAATCCGCGGTTCAGAGTCCGGCACTCCGCCTCGAGGACACCGACATCGACCTCGATTCCGGCGTCCCTCATAACGCGAATTCCACCGCCGTCGACTTTCGGGTTCGGGTCGGCCATTCCGACGACCGCACGCGTTATTCCTTCCTTTATGAGACGGGGGGCGCATGGAGGAGTTCGTCCGAAATGACAGCACGGCTCGAGTGTAACGTATGCGGTCGCCCCCACGGCGGTATCGCCTGAAGAACGCAGTTTTTCAAGGGCGGCGACTTCCGCGTGGGCTTCTCCCACGCGGGAATGCCATCCTTCGGAAATGACCCTTTCATCACGTACGAGGACACATCCGACCATCGGATTCGGACGTGTGGCACCAAGCCCTCTCCGGGCAAGGCTCAATGCCCGATG
Source organism: uncultured Synergistales bacterium (assembly GCA_937957815.1). Classification (GTDB taxonomy): domain Bacteria; phylum Synergistota; class Synergistia; order Synergistales; family Aminobacteriaceae; genus CALFXN01. The sequence goes on along the minus strand of CALFXN010000119.1, from coordinate 956 downwards.
CATGTAATATTCGTCAATCGATCGTTTCGTTGCCATGGGCATTCTCCTTCAGATAAGAAAGAATCTTTCCCGCCGTCCGCATTCCGATCCCGGGAATTTTCTCGACGATGGCTTCCGGTGAAAGATGCGCAATTCTCTGGACGCTGCCAAACACGGAAACGAGCTGTGCCGCCCTGTGTTTGCCGATTCCGGGAATTTCTTCGAGAACGGATCGTCTCAGTCGCGATTCGCGTCTGCCCCGGTGCGTCCCTATGGCAAATCGGTGAGCTTCGTCCCGGATACGCTGCAGAAAGCGGAGCACCGGATCGTCCTCGCGGAGAATGACCGGCTCATCGCGACCGGGGCAAAAAACGTGCTCCTCCTTTTTCGCGAGCGCGATAACGGCAAGATCAGTCGTGTCGAGCCTCCGCAGGGCCGATAGAGCGAATTCGAGCTGCTGTTTCCCTCCATCGATTATAGCAAGCTGAGGCGGAGGTTCCTCGCCTTTCCGGACGTGGCTGTAGCGACGGTAGACGACCTCTTCGATCGAGCGAAAATCGTCGATCCCCACCACGGTCCGGATGAGGAATTTACGGAAAAGCGAGGAATTGGGCTGTCCCTGTTCGAAGACGACGACGACGCCGTATGTTTCTTTCCCCGAAAAATGGGAGATATCGAAACAGTCGATTCGCCACGGAAGCGTCCCCAGCGAAAGCTCTTTCTGAAGGGAAACAAGCGTCGTCCATGTTTCCCGGTCGAATTCACCCTGAAGTGGCGTCGATATACGCTGGCGCGACACTCTCCATATCGCACGTATCGCGTCGCGGTGACGCGCGGCCTCTTCAAAAAGGAGACTTTTGGCCACCCTGTCCATTCTCGCCCTGATCCTCTCGACGAGATCGACGCATTTCCCGGTAAGAAGAAGAATGAGATCATCCACGCGTTCGCGATACGCCGATTCGTCGCAAAGAGCGGCG
>CALFXN010000118.1 GCA_937957815.1 uncultured Synergistales bacterium | reverse complement strand
CGGATCGGACACGTCCGCGGTGGCTATCGCGGCGAAGTGCCGGTGCCGCTGCGAGATCTACAGCGACGTCGCCGGCGTCTACACGTGCGATCCGCATGTCGTGCCCGGAGCGCGAAAACTCGAGTACATCACGTGCGACGAGATGCTGGAACTCGCGGCGCAGGGGGCGAAGGTGCTTCACTCCCGCGCCGTCGAGATCGCGAAAAAACATTCGGTGGAGCTGTACTGCGCCTCCACCTTCTCCGCTGAAAGGGGGACGTATGTGGTGGGCACGCTGCCTGAATGGCTCGAACAGCCTGTGGTCACCGGCGTTACGTCGGACACGAACCAGATGAAGGTGACGGTGAACTGTATTCCCGGCGATACGGCCGTGTTCGCTGCGGTCTTCGGGGCTCTTGCCGACAAGGGAATCAATATCGACATGATCTCGACGGTGAGCGAGAACGGGCATTCGCATCTCACGTTCACGGTCGTCGATTCCTCGGTCCGGGTCGCGCGGGAAACGTTGGAAGGAGTGCTGTCGCAATACGCGGGATGGATCGTCGGCGTCGACGAATCTGTCGCGAAGGTATCCGCCGTGGGTGTCGGGATGAAATCCGCGCCCGGCGTGGCGGCGAGATTCTTCGTCGCGCTCGACAAGGCCGGGGTCCGCATGGTCGGGACGACGACGTCGGAGATCAAGATCTCGGCGCTCGTTCCGCGGGATGAGGCGAAACGGGCAGTGGAATTTCTCGCAAAAGAGTTCGGACTTGCGGACGAGACGGATGACTGAATGATGCTGAGGCGGGGAGGAGGGAGCACCCTCCTCCCCGTTTTTTTCTTTTGGGGCGAAGCGCGTCTCCGCATGTTGCGGAGACGGGAACAGGCTTCTATAATCGAATCATTAAATCGCCGGATCCTGCCGCTCCGAATACCGTTCGCGCTCCACGATCGTCCATTGGATGATCGTGCCTTCCCTCTCTCGCAGAGCCTGACCGCAATTGCTGGGGAATCCGGCCTGACACATCCGAAAGGGTGGCTGTTCGTGAAGAAACCAGCGTTTCTGCAAGCGGCCTTTTTCCTGAAATTTTTCTGTCTTGCGCTTCTCGTGCTGGCGTGGTCGGTGCTCGTTTTTTCGCTGCGTCGCGACCGACAGAACGAGATCGCGGCCGCTTTCCGGCAGACGGACAACCTCGCCCGGGCGTTCGAGGAGCACACATTGCGGACGGTCGAGAACGTCAGACAGGTCCTCTCCTCGATGAAGGAGCTCTATGAAAAGCGCGCCGGACACATCTACGGAAGTTTCGCCGACGCCGCGAACGCGGCCATCGCCCGATATGCCGTCGAGAGCAACGTCGCGCAGGCCGAACTGTTGAATCTCCTCAGCATCGCCGACGCGAGCGGCGACCTCGTCCTCAGCAGCCAGATCCCGTTCCGGAAGGTCAATGTCGTCTTCCGACCGTTCTTCACGGACCATCGCGGCGACCCGTCGAAGACCTTTCTTATCGGCGACCCGATTCTCGGGAGCGCGACGGGGAAGTGGTATATCCCGATGAGCATGCGGCTCGAAAACGCGGACGGATCGTTCTCGGGCGTCGTCCTGGCCTCGGTGAACCCCTATTGCTTTTCGGACTTCTACCGTCAGGTCCGCCTGGGGGAAAAGGGAAGCGTCCTTCTCGTCGGTCCATCGGGAAGCGTCCTTGCGGGGTTCATAGGAGACGAGTCTCTTCCGTTCGGGACGTCGGTCGCGTCGAGCGACGTCGCCAGGACTATGAATGGCGCTACCTACGGCGTGTGCATCTGCGACGGTCCGACCGACACGGTGCGCCGGATCGTGAGTTTTCGCTCGGTCGACCCCTACCGGAATCTCGTCGTCATCGTCGGAATGTCGGAGGATGAAATCCTCGCGGGGTACCGGAACAGGAGGAATTACGAAATTCTCGCGATCCTCGCGTTCTCCGTCTTCGTCGGGGTTTTCTTCCTTTTGTCGAGCCGGGCGATGCAACGAGAACAGGAGACCCGGGACGCGCTCCGACTCAAGGTCGAGGAAGAACGGCGGGCGCAGGAAATGCTCGTGCATGCTCACAGGGAACTCTCGCAGGCCTATGAGGATACCATCAAGGGATGGGCCGGAGCTCTCGAACTCCGGGATCTCGAGACGGGGGGACATTCGAGTCGCGTGACGGAGTTGACGGTCCGGATCGCCCGAAGGATGGGCGTCCCGGAGGATACTCTGCCGTATATTCACTACGGCGCCCTGCTGCACGACGTAGGGAAGATGGGAATACCGGACGGGATCCTGCTCAAGCCCGGCCCGCTCACGGAGGATGAATGGGGCGTCATGAAACGGCACCCGTCCTATGCGGCGGACCTTCTCTCGCAGATCGGTTTTCTGTCTCCGGCGCTCGAGATTCCGACCTCTCACCACGAGAAATGGGACGGCACTGGATATCCGAAAGGCTTGCGCGGCGAGGGCATCCCGATCGCCGCAAGGATCTTCGCTGTCGTCGACGTATGGGACGCGCTGCTGTCCAATCGGCCTTACAGGAAAGCGTGGGCCGAAGAAGAAGCGCGCGCCCACATCCGCGAATCGAGCGGAACACACTTCGACCCGCGCGTCGTCGATGTTTTCTTCAGCGTCCTCGACGAACGCTAGTCGAAGAAACGGTCCCATCCCGAGTATCCCGAATTGTATACTAAGTTTATTGTAACATGTTTTTATTGAGGATTGAATTCGATAAAATTTGTCTTATAATATTCCGCATACTTGTTTCGACGGGGGAAAATATGTATCAATCATGAGGGACGAACGCCCGGTGTTTCGCTCCGGAATCAGGGAGAGTGGTCGTGATGAAGTTCAGGCTGAAGTTGCAGTGGAGGATCACGTTGTTTGTTCTGGCGGCGGTTTTATCGGCTTTTGTGGTCATCATCGGGGCGACGAGCTTCATGAACCGGAAGGAAAGCATGAAACTCGCCGAGTCGTTCGCGATCAGTCAGTCGCAAGCGTATTCTGGCGTCGTTCAGGAGTCTCTTGGTAAGCCCCTGATTGCCGCGAGAACACTGGCGCACATTCTCGAGGGAATCTGCGAGTCGGAGAGTCCCGACCGGGAGGCGGTCAACAGGATTCTCCACAGGATTCTTGAGAGAAATCCGGAGTTTCTCGGCGTATGGACCTGTTGGGAGCCGAACGAGTTCGACGGAAGAGACGCCGAGTTCGCGGGAACGAAGGGACATGACGCGACGGGGCGCTTCATTCCGTACTGGAACCGCGGCGCGGATGGAAAGAAAACCTTTGAGCCGCTTTCCGGATACGACAAACCGGGAGATGGGGACTATTATCTTCTCCCACTGAAACTGGGCCGGGAGTGCCTTCTCGAACCCTTCGAGTACGAGGTGGCTGGGAAGAAGACGCTGCTCACGACTCTTTCCGTTCCTGTGGAATCAAGGGGGAGGCGCGTCGGCGTCGCGGGTGTCGATGTGGCTCTGGATTCTCTCAATGAAGTCACGAAGAATCTGCGGCTGTATGAAACGGGCTTCGGGCGGCTCCTCTCGTACGGGGGGCTGGTCGTGGCGCATCCGGACGCTTCGAGAGTCGGGAAGCCTGCGGGAGAAATCGGACAGAATGGCGGAGATCGATTCCTGAAACGTCTTCGGGATGGAGAAACCTGGTTCGAAGACGCGTGGTCCGAATCGCTGAAGCGAATGACGCTGAAAGCGTATGTTCCCGTGCGGATCGGCGATACGGGAACTCCATGGTGTTTCGGAACAGTCATTCCCGAAGAAGAGGTCATGGCATCCTCGAATCGCCTTCTTGGCGTCACGCTCATTTTCTCTCTCGTGGGAACCCTTTTCGTCGTTGCTGCGGTCTGGTTCGTCGCGCGAAAAATCGTCAAGCCGATCAGGCAGGTCGTTATCCTGGCGGGCAGGGCGCAAAAGGGCGATCTGACGATCGGGCGCGAGGAATTCGGAATACGGTCGAACGACGAACTCGGAGATATGGCCGACGCGCTCGCAGAAATGATATGGAATCAGCGAAATTCGATCCGGGCCATCGCCTCCGCAGCAGGGAAGCTCGAGAGCAGCGCGGAGGAGTTTTCATCCCTCGCCGAAGAATCGAACGCCGGTGTCGGAGAATCCAGGTCCGGAGTAGATAACGTTTCCGAACAGATGGAGAGTCTTGCCGCCGCGAGCGAGGAAATCAACGCGAGCGTCGAGGAGGTTGCGGGCGGAGCGCAGTCGTCGGCGAACAAAGGTACGGAAATGGCTGCGGACGTCGAACGGGCGCGACTTGCCGGAGAAGAGGGAATGGCGGCCGTCGAAAAGGTCGTGTCGAGGATCGGTGGCGGAGCGGGGAGCGCAGGGAGCTCGGCGCAGGAAGGGAGG
>CALFXN010000117.1 GCA_937957815.1 uncultured Synergistales bacterium | reverse complement strand
CGATTCTTCATCGAATATGCATACGCGGTGCAGGAAGCGGGCGCGTATGCGTTGCTGGTCGAGGCCGTTCCGCCCGACCTCACGCGTTTCATCGCCAAGAAGCTGACCATTCCGGTCTATTCGATCGGCGCCGGCGGCCCCTGCGACGGACAGCTCCTCATTTGCGGCGATATGATCGGGCTCTTTCAGGCGTTCACGCCGAAGTTCGTCAAGGTCTACGCGAACGTTGCGGAAACCATTACGAAGGCCTTCAGCGATTACGCGAACGACGTGAGAACGGGAGCGTTCCCGAGCGACGAGCATTGCTATCACGTGCGGAAGGGGACGGAAGAAGAGTACGCCGCCATGTTGAAGGAATACGAATAGAAAGACGGGACGCACGATCGCCGCAATCTCGGGTTCTCAAAGAAAAAAGGGGTGTATGCAGTGAAATTCGCGGAGATGTACAGCAACATGAAGCCATCGGGAATGCTTCGCATATTCCAGGCCGCGCAGGCCAATCCGGATGTCGTCAATCTGGGCGAGGGAGAGCCCGACTTTCATACGGAACACGATATCGTCGACGCAGCCGCGGCGGCCGCGAAAGCGGGGTACACGCACTATTCGCCGATAATGGGCTTCCTGGACGTCCGAAAAGCCGTCTGCGACTATTGGCAACGTCGTCATGATCTCGTTTCGACGCCGGACGAAGTCATGATGATGGCCGGCGGAATCCAATCGGTCCATCTGGCATTGCAGGCTCTGCTCAACGTCGGCGACGAGGTCATCACACCGACTCCGTGTTTCACGCCCTATTTCGAGCAAATATCGCAACACCATGGCGTCGCTATTCCCGTACCGACAACCGAAGACACGGGATTCGTCCCGACCGCCGAGGCCATCGAACGCGCGATCACGCCGAGGTCGAAAGTCCTGTTGATTTGCTCGCCGAGCAATCCGACCGGACGTGTCATGACGCTAGAGCGGATGACGCAGATTGCCGCCGTCGCGGACCGACACGATCTTTTCGTGCTTTCCGATGAGATATACGACACTCTCGTCTACAAGGGCAAACACATTCCGTTCGCGACGCTTCCGGGCATGAAGTCGAGAACTCTCACGATGGGCGGTCTCTCGAAAAGTCATTGCATGACCGGATGGAGAATCGGATATGCGATCGGTCCGGCCGACCTTGTCCGTCTCATGGCCCTTATCGGCGCGAATCAGACATACGGTGTGAACGCCCCGACGCAGCGCGCGGCCATCCATGCACTCAACACACACGACGCAAAGACCGAGGAGCGCGCGGCGCTTTTTAAAGAGCGTCTGACCTACGTGGCTGGGCGCCTCAACGCAATGTCCGGTATTCATTGCGCTGCCCCTGAAGGTGCGTTCTACCTATTCCCGAGCATTCAGAAAACGGGCTTGACGAGCGAACAGTTCGCATGGGGGCTGCTCGAGCAGGGGCGCGTCGCAACGCTCCCAGGATCTGCGTTCGGGGATTCAGGTGAAGGGTACATACGCATCGCGTGCACGCGTTCGAAGCACGACCTGGAAGAAGCCATGAATAGAATGGAGAAGTACGTCCGGACATTGCGCGTCGCGTAGAACACAAGCAAGTCTTGCAGGGGGGTCGTCCGAACAGCGACCCCCGTTTTTGTATCCTATTGCGACATCGCTCGTCCTTTTCCGTCATTCCATCGCTGTATGATACGATTTCTCTAGTTCCGCCACCGCACCGGCAACATAGTCCATCGGCGGAAGCCAACGAAACCGGCGAGAACGTTTGGATGGGCGAGCGATTTTGAACGAGGACTTGCGATCGTCGTCCCGGGAAAGGGATCTCGAGCTCCTGACGGAGGAACCAAAGTCCTTCTCCCGGCGTTAATGTTTTCCTTCCAAGGAATGCACACGTCATTGCTTCAATGCAGCGCCTTTCGTTCTGTCGTCACTTATAGATGCGTTCCGGCGAAAATTCGAGATCCCGCGCTATCTGACGATCGGCTTGCATTCCGTCGTCATCTTCAGGACTTCCCGCTTGAATTCCGCACCGTATTGGCATTGCCGCTTACTTCCTCCATTTGAGAACGCCCTCCCCGATTTTTCTCCTTTATTTCCTGGACTCTTTCTCTGTCCGTCAATTCCGGGGAAGGTCACCTTACCCTATGGTCCATTCACTGTATACTCATCTCTCGTTTTGGAGATGTGCGGCTCTTTCACAATGTAATATCACATTGCCTTTTTATTAGAAACACGGCCGAACTATGCGCCCTCCTTTCCCGTCATCGACTACAATGACATTACCTTGTTGCGTAAAGGCTTTCGCGGTCCACACAACAGTCAGGATTTAGCACTACGAAACCTATTTGGCATTTACGCTTGACACATATGGAAAGATATACGAAAATCACCTTACTGAAAGTAGGCGAAAACACGCATGATGCATCTGGATGACACGGATCGAAAGATCGTCGAGCTTCTCCAAGGGAACGCGCGTATGTCCGTGGCGGAAATCGCACGGAACATCGGCCTTTCGCGCGTCGCCGCGCACGAACGGTTCAACCGACTCGTCGATGCGGGTGTGATCGAGGATTTTGTCGCGATCGTGAATAGCGCAGCGCTCGGATATACGGTCAGCGCGTTTCTCGAGATCGAAATAGCTCCGAACCGTCTCGTCCCGATATGCGAGGCACTGGCCTCGATCCCCGAGGTCACGATCGTGTATCAGATGACGGGTCCGACATCCCTGCATGTTCACGCGTACGCTCGCGATTCCGACGACCTTTCCAACTTCCTCAGAGATAGCGTCTACCCCATAGAAGGGGTCATCAAGGTCACGACGAGCCTGTTGCTGAAGCGCTTCAAATCGTTCCTCGCGTTGCGCTAGGCGCCGGCTCCTCCGCAAGCGCCACGCCGGACGAGACCGTCCGGCCGGGAGGGGGGACTCGACATGATACTCAACTTCGACGCGGACCTCATGTGGTTTCTGTGGCTCGGTCCGTTCCTGATCGCGATTCTGCAGATTCTGTACGTGCACGCGAAGGGCAAATAGCGCGCTTTTGTGTCTTGGGACGGTTCCTGCGGAAAAACGCGAAAGGAGAAGAAGTATGAATATCGGTCTTGTGATTTTCGGCGTCTATCTGCTCATCATGGTGGGCATCGGCATTTTCGCGGCGAAGCTTCAGAAATCAACCGCGGCATATTGGGTCGCCGACCGTGGCTTCGGCGTTCCGGTGCTCGCCATCGCGATCCTCGTCTCGATCATGCACGGCGGCACGATCATCGGCGGCACCGGCGCAATAGCGGCTCGCGGTGCGACGACACTCAACAACCTCAGTTTCGCGCTCGGATTCATGGTCGTGCTCTTCTTCATGGCCAGGAAACTCCGACGATTCGGCGGCTTCACGCTGCCCGATTTCCTCGGCGATCGCTTCGAATCGCACAACTTCCGCGTGTTTTCTGCGTTCGTCGTTCTCGTTTCGGCAGTCGTCTCTCTCGTCGCGCAGACAAAGGCCATGAGCGTCGTCGTGATGCAACTCTCGGGACTGTCGTTGACGACGTCGCTGATCCTCGCAACCGCGATCTTCGTCTTCTACACGAGCATCGGCGGCATGATGGCCGCCGTCTGGACGGACATCGCGCAATGGCTCTTCATGGTCGTCGGCCTCGGCGCGCTCGCATACGTGCTCTGGCCCGTCGTCGGCGGTCTTTCCGGAATGGCGGACAAACTCAACGTCGCCGCACCAGGGTGGACGTCGATCATGGGCACTGGGTGGTCGCCCATGGGGCTTTTCACGTGGCATCTCGTCTGGTTCATCGCCTACTTCACGCGCATCGAATTCGTCACGAAGGTCTATTCCGCGCGCGACGAAGCGACGGCCGAGAAGTCAGTCGCCTGGGGACTCCTGCTGATCCTCGTGTTTTTCAGCATCACGGTCTTCTTCGGCGGTGCGGCACGACTCCTCGTATGGGACGGGCTCAAGTCACCCGATCAGGCATTTCCGACGCTGATCGCGAAGTACCTCTCCCCGTTCTGGCAGGCCATGGCGCTCGCTGGCGTCGCATCGGCCGCGATGTCCACGGTATCTTCGCTGCTGCTGTTGTCCGGAGCCGCGATCGCGCACGACTTCCTGCGCAAGTCCTATTTCGAGCCACGCGGCATCCAGAAGTCCGAGGAGTACTACCTCCGCGTGTCGAAGATCACGCTCCTTGCGGTCGGAGTACTTGCGGCGGTTGGCGCGTACTACACACCGACCTTGATCCTCACGATCGTGTCCTACGCGGTCGCACTGACCGGCGCAGCTTTCGCGATGCCGATCCTGCTCGGCCTCGTATGGCGGCGCACAAGCCCGAAGGGCGCATATGTTGCGTCGGTCGCCGGATTCGTACTCTCGGGCGTATGGGCGATCTTCACGGAAATGGGGTTCGCGTGGGCGAAGAACATCCACCCGATCTTCCCGGGACTCGTCGCGTCGATCGTTCTGATCGTCGTCGTCACCCTGCACACGCCGCCAGCGTCCGAAAAGACGCTCGAAATCTTCTTCCCGACGAAGCCGCGGCAACTGGAGAACTGACGCGATGCAGACGGAAATACGCATTCTGAGCCGGGGCGGACAAGGTGCGGTCACGGCCGCGAAGCTGCTCGTCTCGGCCGCACTCTCCGAAGGAAAATACGCGCAGATGGTGCCCAACTTCGGGCAGGAACGCAAAGGAGCGCCAGTGTTCACGTTCGCGCGCATCTCCGACGAGCCCGTTCTGACGCATACGTACGTGTACGAACCAAACGTCGTCGTGCTGTTCGACCCGTTTCTTTCGGACCTCGGCATTGATCCGAAGGAGAACGTGGTCGCGCCCGCGACACTCGTGGCGAATACGTCGCAGGATGTCGAGGGGTATCCGTTTTCCGTGTCCTTCACACGGCTCGGCGCGATCGACGCCCGGTCCGTCACGCGCGAGACGATCGGAGACGTGCCGCCCAACAGCGCAATGCTCGGCGCGCTCGCGAAAACGACCGGCCTGGTTCGCCTCGCATCGCTGCAGCAGGCCATACGAACGGCGATGCAGGGTCCACGCGGCGAGAAGAACGCACTCTGCGCGGGCGTGGCTTACGAAAGGACGGTCGTCCATGAGTGGCGCAGGTAGAGAAAAAGACTCGACGACAGCGCGGCCCGACGGCATCGTCGCGCCGAAGGTCGCCGACACGAAGACCGGAGCCTGGCGAAGCGAGCGTCCCGTCGTCGACGCGGGGAAATGCGTTGGTTGCGGCGTGTGCTCGATGTATTGCCCAACCGGAAGCATCCGCAAGGGCAAACCGGCGGAAATCGACTACGAATACTGCAAGGGGTGCGGCATCTGTCCGTCCGTGTGCCCCGTGCACGCCATCGCGATGGAACGGGAGGGAAAGTACGATGACTCGACTCGCGCTTGACGGCGACGCTGCAATCGCCGAAGGTGTCCGGCTCTCACGGCCGCGTTTCGTCGCCGCGTATCCGATCACGCCACAGACGCCGATCGTCGAGCGCGTCGCCGACTTCATCGCGGTGGGACGTCTCGACGCGCGCTACATGGCGACGGAATCGGAACACTCGGCGCTGACGGCCGTCGTGGGGTCCGCTGTCGTGGGCGTGCGGACATTCACGGCGACCGCAGGCGCGGGGCTCGCATTGATGCATGAGATCGTCGGCGTCGCGTCCGGAAACCGCCTGCCGATCCTCATGGCGATCGCGAACCGCGCGTTGCCGAGCCCCTGGTCGCTGCAGACGGACCACTCCGACAGCATGGCGGAGCGCGACATGGGTTGGATCCAGCTCTATGCCGAGAATTGTCAGGAGGCCCTCGATCTCGTGATCGTGGGGTACCGCGTCGCGGAAAGCGTCCGGCTGCCCGTGATGCTCTGCATCGACGGGTTCTTCCTGTCTCACGCGACGGAGGGCGTCGAGGTTCCGGAGCAGGAGGCGGTCGACGCATTCCTGCCGCCGTACGTACGCGGCTCGAACCACCTCGACCCGGAGCACCCCATGACACTGAACCAGCTCACGTCCGCCGACATGTTCACGGAACTCAAATACTGCCATAAGCTCGCGCTCGACCGGACCATCGAGGAATTCCCCGTGATCGGCGCCGCGTTCGGAGTGTCGTTTGGCCGTCCCTACTCGCTCGTTGAGGCCGAGGCGACCGAGGGGGCGGACCTCGTTCTCGTGACACTTGGGTCCTGTTCCGGAACCGCAAAGCACGTAGCGAGAGCGCTCCGCGCTCAGGGGAAAAAGGTCGGCACGCTCAAAGTGACCGCGTTCCGTCCGTTCCCGAGACAGGCGATCCGCGACACCCTCGCGGGCGCGAAGGCCGTCGCCGTAATCGACCGCTCGTGGGGACTCGGCAGCGACGGAGCGCTTGCGCTCGACGTCAAGGCGGCTCTGTACGGTGCGCCGAACATCCCGGTCTACGACTTCATCGCGGGGCTCGGCGGACGAGATCTGCACGCGGGAACGATCAGCGCGTGCGTCGATCGCGCGCTCGCGATGGCGGCCGACGGAACGACGCAGGATGGTCCCGAATGGATCGACCTCAGGAAGGAGGTCCCCCATGAATAACGCGACGTCCCTGATCGCTCACGGCTTGACGACGTGCGAGGGGTGCTCGATGGAGATCATCGCGCGCAACGCTCTCGATGTGCTCGGGAAGGACACGATCGTGCTCACGCCGCCGAGCTGTTCGGCGATTCTGACCGGCTTCGGATGGGAGACCGGCTGGAAGGTTCCCGCGTTCCAGTCGAACCTCGAGAACATCGCCGCGTATTGCGCGGGCATCAGCGAGACGCTCGAACTCGTCGGAAGGAGAGGAGTCCACGTCGTCGCGTTCGCCGGAGACGGCGGCACAGTCGACATCGGACTTCAGGCCCTTTCGGCGGCCGTCGAGCGCGGGCACAGGTTCGTCTATATCTGCTACGACAACGAGGCCTACATGAACACCGGCATTCAGCGTTCGGGCGGCACGCCGATAGGCGCATGGACGACGACGACCCCCGCCGGCAAGAAGGAAGGCAAGAAAGACATCGTCAGGATGCTGCTCGCGCAGGGGATTCCATACATAGCGACCGCGTCGGTGGGAGAGATTCCGGACTTCCGCAGGAAGGTCGAGAAGGCGTCGCGCGTCGACGGCCCGTCGTACATCCACGCGCTCACGCCCTGCTCGACGGGGTGGCGGTTCAAACCGAAGGATACCGTAACGATCGCGCGACTCGCGGTCGAGACGGGACTGTGGCCGCTGTACGAGGCCGAGAACGGCGTCGTCCGGATCACGAAACACATCAAACAACGAGTGTCGCTCGCGGAGTATCTGAAGGCGCAGGGCCGCTTCGCGGACATCACTCCCGAACAGGTCGCCGCAATGGAGGCCGACATCGGGCACCGCGCGCGGATGCTCGAACTGCAGGAATGCGAGGGAGGCATGTGCGTATGACGCTTCGAAGCTATTTCAATCCTTCGAGCATTGCCGTCGTCGGCGCGTCGAACGATCCGGGCAAGGCGGGGTACCAGATTTACAGGAATCTGCTCGATCTCGGCTTTGAAGGCCCCGTATGGGCCGTCAACCCGAAACTGCCGGAGTTGTTCGACAGGCCATGCTATCCGACGCTCCGCGATATTCCGGGCCCGGTGGAACTCATGGTCATCTCGGTTCCCGCGTTCGGCGCGCCCGAAATCTTCGAACAGGCCGAGGCGCGTGGCGACGTCAGGGCCGCCGTCGTCATCGCGTCGGGCTTCAGCGAGACGAAGATCCCCGAGCGGGTCGCACTGGAGCGCGACATGCTGAGAATCGCCAAACGGGCGGGGATCCGCGTCATGGGGCCGAACTGCGTCGGCGTCATGAACACCGGGAATCACCTCGACACGACCTTCGCGGCCGGAATCCGTCAGTCGCGCGGAGGCATGAGCGTGATATCGCAGAGCGGAGCGCTGGGTGCGTCGATCATGATGTTCGCGACGCATCAACCGGCTCCGATGGGCTTCGCGAAATGGGCACACGTCGGCAACCAGTCCGACGTCGACGTGCTCGAGGTCATGCGCTTCTACAGGGACGACCCCGACACGCGCGTGATCGCGATGTACATGGAGGGCATCAACAATGCGAAGGAATTCCTGAAAGTCGCACGGGAGGTCACGCACGACAAGCCCGTGATCGCGCTCAAGGTCGGCCGCAGCGAGGCCGGATCAGGTGCAGCCGCATCGCATACGGGGTCGCTGGTCGGTTCCGACGCGGTGTACGACGCAGCGTTCCGTCAAGCGGGCATCATCCGCGTCGACACGGTCGAGGAGCTGCTAGACACCGCGAAGGCGATCTCGATGCAGCCGCTCCCGACCGGGAACCGCATCGCCGTGCTCACCGAGGCGGGCGGCCCCGGCATCATCGCAATGGACGAGCTCGGACTCGCCAAGGACATCGTC
>CALFXN010000116.1 GCA_937957815.1 uncultured Synergistales bacterium | reverse complement strand
GGGGATCATCTCGAAGGCTCGCGGCATCACCGGGCCGGACGGACCGGATCCTGACCTCAAGGCCGCGCTCGAGGAACTCAGGATCACTCCCAGGAAACCGATGCTCTGTCCGGGGTGCCCGCACCGCGCGAGCTTCTTCTCGATTCGGCAATCGCTCCCGGCCGCGATCAATCCGTCGGATATCGGCTGCTACACGCTCGGAATCAACCAGAAGGGCGTCGACGCCGTCATTGATATGGGCGCGTCAGTGACGATCTCGTCCGGATTCTTCATGGCGCAGAAGGCGAGCGGTGCCGACCTCAAGCCCGTCGTCGCGACGATCGGTGATTCAACGTTCTTCCACATGGGGATTCCCGGACTCGTGAGCGCCGTCTACAACAAGCACGCGATGGTCCTCGCGATTCTCGACAACGGAATCACGGCGATGACCGGCGGACAGGCGAACCCCGCCGTCGGCGACAAGCTCCGCAAGGGCGAGACTGGTGCGGTCGTCGATATCGAAGGGGTCTGCCGGGGGTGCGGCGTGTCGTTCGTGAAGGCCGTCGGAGCCTACGACGTCGCGGCAGGAAAGAGCGCCGTCAAGGAGGCCTGGGAGTACGCGAAGGCCAACGGAACTCCGGCTGTCGTCATCTTCCGGCATCCGTGTATGCTCCTTCGCCGGAAGCAGGAGACGATCCGCGTTCGCGTGAACCAGGACGCGTGCGTCGGGTGCAAGTTCTGCATCAACTTCTTCAACTGTCCCGGGCTCGTGTTCGACGAGGCGAAGAAGAAGGCGTTCATCGAAGATCGCTTCTGCGTGTCCTGCGGCGTGTGCCGGAATGTCTGCCCCTATGGGGCCATCGTTGCGACGGAGGGGGAATAGCTCATGCAGTACGTTATCGTCGGCATCGGCGGGCAGGGGATCCTCTTTTCGAGCAAGGTCCTCGGGAAGATTGCCCTTTCACGGGGCGAGAGCGTCATGGGCAGCGAAGTCCACGGAATGGCGCAGCGCGGCGGATCCGTCATCAGCCACTTCAAGATCGGGGATTACCGGAGTCCTCTCGTCAAGGCGGGAGAGGCTGACATTCTTCTCGCGTTCGACCAGAACGAGGCCGTGAGAAACCTGCACTTCCTCAGGAACGGCGGCGCGCTGGTCGTGAACGTCCACAACGCGCCGGCGCTCGGGAACGCGCATTTCAAGGCCTATGTCGCATCCCGTGGCATCAAGGTCTTTCCGCTCGCCGGGTACGATATCCTGAAAGCGCACATGAACGGAAACTTTCTTTTCCTGAACGTCCTCATCGTCGGAGCCATGTGCGGCGCCGGCGTGGCGAACGTGAGCTACGACGAAGTTCGGAATGCGGTTCGGGAGCTTTCACCAGCGAAGTTCGCCGACGCGAATCTCAAGGTCGTCGAATTGGGATATGGAGCGATTGCCGGCGCGTAATTCCGGACTCGACGCTCTGAAGGGAGCTCCTCGTGGGCTCCCTTTTTTCGTAAAGGGGTTCACGCTGGTCGAAGTTCTGATCGTGCTGCTGATTCTCGGGATCTGCTCCTCGATGACGCTCGTCTCGAAACCGGAGGTTACCGATACATCGAGTGACGCACATCCGGTCGTCCGGGAATCGGAGGCAATCGCCTCGTGGCTCAGCCGGGTCTTCACCCGGGCTTCCGTGACGGGACGGTTCTTCTACATGCGTCCTGGAACGCAGCCCGTACCGCGTCTTCGTGTTTACTGGACGAATCCGAACGAGACGGAGACCTACGAAACGGGCGAACGGTGTTTCGTCGCCAATCGCGGTTCGCTTCGGGATTCGTGGTATAGTCCTGTGTGGGGTACTCTTTCCCCTTCGTTCACGCTTGCCGCTTTCGCGGGCGCCGGAGGGGGGACGCCGGTACGGTATATCGTCGTCACGCCGCGTGGTTTGGTTTCGGTGCGAAATACGCCTCCTTCCGATTGAAACGGCGGGATAATGGGAGTATAAGACGAGGGTATCGTCGAAAAAAAACGTTTCGTAACGCGATGGACATCCCGGTACGGGCGAATCGTGATTGGAGGTTATGTGCGGAATGGCGGCAGCGGTAGCGAAACCCTGGTGGAGAGAGACGATCGAGACGATCCTGTGGGCGCTTGTTCTCGCGCTGATCCTGCGGACGTTCGTTGTGCAGGCGTTCTGGATTCCGAGCGGATCCATGGTTCCCACGCTCCTCCCCGGAGACAGGGTTCTTGTGGCGAAGTTCTGGTACTGGTTTCAGGAACCGAAGAGGGGACAGATTATGGTATTCAAGTACCCGGTGGATCCACAGCGTGACTTCGTGAAGCGTATCGTCGGGCTTCCCGGGGATGTCATAGAGATCAGGGATGGAATCGTGTCGGTCAACGGAGCGCCGATCGCCGAGCCGTATATCAGGAATCATGACCTCTTTACGCTGACGGAAGGCCCGGTTTTTCCGAAGGTTCCGCTCACGGTCCCGAAGGGATCGTATTTCGTGATGGGGGATAACAGACCGAATTCCCAGGACAGCCGCTTCTGGGGGGTCGTCCCGAAACAGAACGTCCGCGGCCCGGCCTTTATCCGCTACTGGCCGCTTGACAGGGTCGGCCTGCTGGATTAGGAGGCAGGGGAGAACGGATGGCGCGTACTGTCTGGTTCCCCGGTCACATGGCCCGGGGAACCCGGAAGCTTTCCGAGCTCGCAGGAAAACTCGATCTTCTTCTCGAGGTTCGCGATGCGCGCGCGCCGGAGTCGACGTCGTCTCCGGCGGTCCGGGCGTTTTCTCGCGAGCTGCCCGTCTGGACGGTTCTCGCGAAGCGGGATCTCGCGGAGGAGGAAATCACGAAGGAATGGGTCAGGTTTTTCGAGCGGAGCGGGGGAAGAGCGTGGGCGCTGAACCTTCTCTCGCCCAGGGTCGATTCACTCAGGCGGGCCCTTCTTTCGGCCGCCCCTTCCCATCGTGAGATACGTCTTGCGGTCGTCGGTATTCCGAACGTCGGAAAATCCCTTCTCCTGAACGCGCTTGTCGGCAAAAGCCAGGCGCAGGTCGGCGGGATTCCCGGCGTCACGCGTGGCGTGGCGTGGTACCGAGGGAACGGTCTCCTGATCGTGGACTCTCCGGGAATTCTCGATCCCCATTCCGGCGAAGCCGCGCATCGGCGCCTCGCGTGGCTCGGGTGCAGCAAGGCGGACGTCATCGGCGGTTTCGACGTCGTGGCGGCGGATCTCATCGCTTTTCTGAAGACGACGCATCGCTGGAAGCTGATTTTCGACGCGTGGGGGGTTGCGGACGAGGAAGAAAGCCCCGGGGAGGCGCTCGAGCGAATCGGACGCCGTCTCGGGTGTCTCGTCGCTGGTGGGCGTGTGGACCTCGAGCAGGCGGGAAGACGCCTCGTGGACGCGTTTTCGCGCGGAACTCTTGGTTCCGTGAGCATCGAGGCGCCGGACGGAGAGCCATGACGATCGAACGATCCATTGGCGCGGACGAGGCCGGAAGGGGGCCGCTCGCCGGTCCTGTCGTCGCCGCGGCAGTCCTGCTGACCGAAGAACAGCGGAGTCTTCTCGTCGAAAACGGACTTGCGGATTCCAAGCGCCTGTCGGCGTCAAGGCGCGAGGCGCTTTTCGCCCTCATGCGGGACGCGGGTGTCCGATGGGCTGCCCAGGCTGCGTCGGTGGAACGGATCGATTCGACGAACATCCTCTGCGCGTCGCTCTGGGCCATGGGGAAAAGCGCGATGAAAATCGCGTCTCCTGATGACCGCGTCCTCGTCGACGGACCGTACGAGATCCCGGATTTCCCGATGAATCAGCGCGCCATTCCCCACGGAGACGCCCTCGTTCCCGACATATCGGCCGCGTCGGTGATCGCCAAGGTCATCAGAGACAGGATCATGCTCCGACTCGATGCCGTCTTCCCCGGATACGGATTCGCACGCCACAAGGGATATCCCGTCGCGGCGCACTACGAAGCGATCGCGCGGCTCGGACCGAGCGCGATCCACAGGCGTTCCTTCAGGTTGTTTCGCCCGTGAGCCCGCAGATCGGCGGCATCCACGGATCGCCGGGATCCGGAGAAAACCTCCGCCAGATCGAAACGCCCGGCAGGCAACAGCCCGTACGCCCCCTCGACAGGGCGATCGCCGACGGCAGCGTCGTCGAGGGAATCGTCCTCGAAGCCCGCGACGGAGAGTATCTCGTTCGCGTCCTCGGTCAGAATCTGCGCGCCCTGGCGACGCTCCCGCTCTTTCAGGGGCAGCGTTTCCGGGCCGTTTTCGATTCTTCCGGCGATGTTCCCCTCCTTCGACTGACCGAACAGGACTCGGCGCTCCTCGGACCGCTCCATGAGCAGGATCGCGGCGTTGCGACGGCCCTGCTGTCGCGGGGGCTCCCCATCAAGCAGGAGGTTCTCGACATGATCCGGTCGGCATGGCTCCGCGCGGGAGGGGATCCCGATACGCTCGGTTCCTTCGTGGAGCTCTGGGCACGCGGAATTCCGCTGAATCCGGAAGCCGCCCGGCTCATTACCTGGTATTCCGGGATGAGCGCGCAGGATGTCGCGTCCGCATGGAGGAAGATCCGCGAGGAGCTTCGGCGGAGACTGGCATCCGGCGAGGATCCGAGGCACGCGATCGAAGCTATGAAGGGAAGCGACGACGAGATCGGAGCATTTCTCCGCGCACATTCGCATCTGTCGCATCCTCCCCGGGAGGGGCTTGATCCGGCGCTTCTCGCCGCGACGTGGTGGCCCGCGGGAAATGGTGACGATCCGCTTCTCGCGCGCGTGACGGTGTCGTCCGGGTGCGTCGGCGACCGTCCCTTTTACCGTCTTGTCTTCGGTGTCGAAGGAGAATCGCTCGGCCAGGTCGAGGGAGACGTCGAAAGCGACGGCCGTTCGATCGTTCTGACGCTGACGGCCGAGCGTCTGTCGGCGTTCGAAAAGCTCCGTTCGAATCGTCACGTTTTGCGCGACTCCCTGCAGGATCTGTCGATGGCGATACAGCATATCGGTGTCCGCCAGGGCAGGCGGGAGATCCGTATCGGCGGGCGGAAGGTGGACGTCCAGGCGTGAGCGCGAAGCGGAAACAGCGAGAACGGGCCGTCGCCCTCGAATACGAGAAGAACGCCGACGCGGCTCCGCGCGTGACCGCGAAAGGCGAGGGGTTCGTCGCGAAACGGATCGTCGAGATCGCGACGGAAGCGAACGTCCCGATCGTCGAGGATGCCGCTCTCGTGAGCGCACTGCTCGCCCTCGAAATCGGACAGGAA
Organism: uncultured Synergistales bacterium; assembly: GCA_937957815.1. GTDB lineage: Bacteria > Synergistota > Synergistia > Synergistales > Aminobacteriaceae > CALFXN01. Next base: position 566 of record CALFXN010000116.1, on the reverse strand, counting down.
ATTCCGGGCGAGCTGTACGAGGCCGTCGCCCGGGTGCTCGCCTTCGTCTACAACATCGACCGGGAGATGCGCAAACGACCATGACCGCGCCGCATCTGCAACTCGGAAAACGAGGCGAGGACGAGGCCGCCGAGCGTCTTTCCGCACAGGGGTTTCGCATCCTCGGGCGGAATATCCGGAACCAGTGCGGCGAGATCGACATCCTCGCGATGGACGGAGACGAACTCGTCGTCGTCGAAGTCCGGGTCAGGACGATCGGCGAGATGATGTCGCCGGAGGACTCGGTCGGTCCGCGGAAGATCCGCAGGCTCGTCAGAGCAGGAACACTTCTCGCGGAGTCGCGGAACTGGCAGGGGCCGTGGCGGATCGATCTCGTCGCGATGACCGTCGACAGGAATGGGGAGTGGAAGGTGGAGCACATTCGCGACATCACCGGCGGAGCGTGGCAGAGTTGAGTGCCGTCCACGGAATCACCCTCCGCGGGATAGAGGCCGTCCGCGTCGAGACCGAGGTCGAAATCACAGGGGAACTCTTTTCGATGTCGATCGTCGGCCTACCCGACGCCG
>CALFXN010000115.1 GCA_937957815.1 uncultured Synergistales bacterium | reverse complement strand
CTTTCCGAACACGGCGATGAGCTGCGGCGACACGATCGACGCGAGGAACGACGAGACGGCGGCCGCGAGAAGGCCGGAGCCGAGGAGCAGCGTCAGATCGGCGGTTTCGATCTTGGTGCGCGCGTTGTCCTTGATGTTGGAAAGCATCTCGCCGACTTCGTCGATCACCTTCGTGTCGGACTTCGTCCACGCGTTGAACTTGTGCGCGAGCGGCACGGTCGCGAGAAGGAAGATGACCCACAGCGAATAGTTCACGTTATCGACGAGAAGCGTGTAGCCCATCGCCGAGTCGTTGATCCCGAGCGCGCCCTGGATCGCGACCATGTTGGCCGTTCCGCCGATCCAGCTTCCGGCGAGCGCGCCCCAGGTCTTCCACGCCTCGGACGGGAAGCCGTTCTTCATGAACGCGAACATGACGACGAACCCGATCATGATCGTGATGGTCGCCGAGAAGAAGCCGACGAGCATCCTGGGCCCGAGTTTCATGATCTTGCGGATGTCGCAGCGAAGCAGCATCAGGAAGATCATCGCGGGAATCAGATTGCCTCGGACGACCTTGTAGGTGGCCTTGATGTCATCCGTGTTGCTCCACATGTTGAACGTCGCCATGAGCATGCAGCCGATGTACAGAATGACGGGCGTCGGAACGTACTTGAAGAACGCGTTGTCCTTGTACTTCATTTCGATGAATGAAACCACTCCCGCAAAACACGCCAGAAACGCAAGATACGTGAAACCGCTGGTGATCACAAAGTACCCCTCCCTGTTCCGTACGGATCCCCGCCCCCAGGGGCGGGAAAATAAAAAACGGCGAACAACGGGTCTCGAGCGGACCCACTGTTCGCCGGATTTCATCCCCTTATGTCGGTGAGAGGTCCCTCACCCGACCGAAGGACGAAGCAGCGTGCGCTGTTCGATTATTGCCCGGAGATTTCCCGGAACTTCTTCACCGCATCCCTGTAGGCCGCGACGATGGCCTTCTGGGACGACCCGTGATACCGATCCTGAACCTGCGAGACGATCAGCGCGTCGTCCCGGATCATGCGCCGTCCGACGAACAGATCCCGGATGAAACGGTTCGTCACCTCGACGGTGACCGAGGCCCCGCAGTCCGCGATCTCTCCCGTGGACGGATCCACGACGAGGGAAAGAAAGAACTGGCTGTACTGCAGGGTGATCGGATTGTCGCTCGTCGTCCGCGAGTTTCCTACGAGGAGCAGGGAATCATCAGAATAATATGTCATTAATTCTACCACCCCCGGGATGCTTTCGTCCAGAGTCTGCGATGCGAGATGCCGTTCCACATGATAACTCAAGTATCGCAGCATCCTGACGGTTGATAGACCCTCGGAGTTTCGACGGCATCATCGCTTACGACAATTTCCGCCGAGATCGCTCTTTCTATCTCAGGTGTCCGAACAGGGCCGTGCTCAGGTACCGCTCTCCGGCATCGGGAAGCAGCGCGACGATGAGCTTGCCCTCATTCTCCGTGAGCGCCGCCAGACGGCTTGCGGCGGCGACCGCCGCTCCCCCGGAAATTCCGCTCGTGACTCCCTCTTCGACATGGAGTCTCCGGGCGAATTCAAGCGCTTCCTCGTTGGATACCGTCGCGATCTCGTCGATCAGGTCGAGATCGAGAACATCCGGCCTGAATCCTGCGCCGATGCCCTGGATATCGTGCGGTCCCGGCTTCGGCGTCTCGCCGTTCCGGATCGCCGTGAGGACGGGCGAGCCTGCGGGTTCCACGGCAACGGAACGAATCGCCTTCCCGCGATCGTGTTTGATATAGCGGCTCACGCCCGTGATCGTGCCACCGGTTCCCACGCCGGAAACGAAAATGTCGATCATGCCGTCCGTATCGTTCCAGATCTCCGGGCCGGTTGTCCGGAAGTGAATCTCCGGGTTTACGGGATTGCTGAATTGTTGCGGGATGTAGAAGCGCGACGGATCCGATGCCGCGAATTCCTCGGCTTTCGCAACCGCGCCGGCCATGCCCTTCGCCCCGTCGGTCAGGAAGATGTTCGCCCCGAATGCCGCGAGCATCTTCCGCCGTTCGGTCGACATCGTCTCGGGCATGGTCAGCGTCAGCGGGTAGCCTCGCGACGCGCAGACGAACGCAAGCGCGATACCCGTATTGCCGCTGGTCGGTTCGATCACGGTGACATCTTTCGAACCGGGGGTGAGAATCCCCTTGCGTTCTGCCGCCCGGATCATCGCGGCGCCGACGCGGTCCTTCACGGAGCCGGCGGGATTCCGTCCCTCCGTCTTGACGAGCAGCGTGGCGGACAACCCTTTCGTAATCCTGTTGATTTTTATGAGAGGCGTATTGCCTATCGCGAGACTATTGTCGTCGAATATATGCGCCATTGGATATCCCTCCGCAGTATGTACAGGATATGTCCTCGTCCATGTTCACTTCATCCGTGGGGCGTTCCGCAGCGCGTTCAGTTCCCGTTCGAGGCGGGCCACCTTCTCCGTGAGAACTTGAAGGGGCACAGCCTCATGCGACGGAAGCGCCCCGCTTCCCCGGAGCGACCGGATCCTCGCCTTCTGTCCCACTGCCGTCGCTTCGGGCGGAACGTTTTCCAGGACGATGGCCCCCGCGCCGACGCGCGCGTTCCGGCCGATCACGACGGGGCCGAGAATCCGGGCGCCGCTTCCGACGAATACGCCGGATTCCAGCGTCGGGTGACGTTTCCACGTCGTTTCCTTTCCCGTTGCCCCGAGCGTCACGCCCTGAAAGAGCAGGACGTTGTCCCCGATTTCCGCGCTCTCCCCGATGACCACACCCATGCCGTGATCGATGAAAACGCCGTTTCCGAGCCTCGCTCCGGGGTGAATCTCGATCCCGGTCCACCATCGGACGATCAGTGCCAGAAAGCGCGGCAGAACGGGGACGCGCAGTCGCACGTGCAGATAATGATTCAGACGATGCGCCGAAACCGCGAGAAACCCCGGCGTACACAACAGAATCTCCAGCGTCCCCCGAATCCCTCGAGGAATCGAGGGATCCCTCCTCCGAACCGCCCGATAATCCTCTCTCAGACCTTCCCACACCCCATGGCCATCACCCTTTCTTTTCCCTTCGTACGGGGAAAACAAAAAAGGGGATCCGCCGACAGGCGGACCCCCTTACGATCGTATCCCGTACACGATCATACACGATTCTCATCCGCCGCGACCCGTTCCGGCCCGCGGCGACGCACAACACCCGCTACGGACCGTCCTTTCGACGCATTCCGCAACAGGGACACGTATTCAGAAACGAAAACGGGAAAGCTCTCCTTTTTTTCATTGTACGGCATTCTACTACTCTCATAGCCGTCTGACAAGTGAAGCGGCGAAGATTGTGTGGCCGGACAGGAAAAATCATAAAGGCGGGGGGAGACTTTCCGGAAAGGATGACACATGAACCTGTTCGATACGCTCAAACAGCATTTCTTCGCGCTCCGCGCCGTTCTCGTTCTGCACGGCCGAGACACTCTGGAGCGACGACCACATCTCGAAGCGGTTGCTCCGGTTCCATCTGAGTCAGAACGCCGACCTCAATTATCTGTGGAGGGTGTGGAACTATCCGGCGAGTTCACGCAACTTTTCGCAGAAATACGCAAAACTCGGCGAACGGTTCTCGGAAATGTCCATGTGTGGCGTGATCGCGCACGCCCATTTCGATTTTTCGGCGCCGACAGCCTGCCAGCCTTTTTTCTTGAGAGCTTTCGCGCCTTCGGGATAGACCGCGTCGGCCAGCCGTTCCCACGTGCCGCAGATATCGTCGTTCCTGTAGGTCTTGAGAACGGCTGTTTTCGCCTTGGGGTAGGCCTTCAGTATGGCTTCGTTGTTGCCGAGAAACCACGCCTCCATTTCTTCGACCGCGATGCAGAAACGAGCCTCGGGACGCGGGGCGCATTGACGAAGCATCCGATCGAGTTCCTGCCGGAACTGCTTGAGACATCGCGCATCGAGGTCGCAGACGACAACGACGGTGAGTTGCGGGTCGTGCTTCTTCCCGTATCTCTGCAAAAGTCTGGACAGGTTGTCCAGAAGGATTCGCTTGGTAGGGTCTGGTTTTTTGTGGATCTCCCTCGGTATTTTTCCTCCGATGCCTTTGTAGGAGTAGACCTTGAATGTATGCTTTTCGTCAATGATCTTCGGAACGAGAATATCGAGCGCCGTCTTTCCGGATGCGTCCTCGACGAAAATCTCAAAGTGCATCTTCCTGCCTCGCGTCCAGATAGTCGCTGTACCAGAGGCTTCCGAGCGGAAGTCCTTCCGTGACCAGATTCTCGACGACGGGATCGTCGCTGGCCCTGCGTATGGAAGAAAACCCATCGTTTTCCTTTTCGAGCACCCAGACTTCGTTCGGCTCCAGCGCGTTCACGAAGTACGGCTGGTGCGTCGTAACGAAAATCTGCGCACCGCCTTTTCTCGCGGCGTGTTCCCGGAATTCCTGCGCAAGCGTTTCCAGAAGCTTGTGATAGAGCCCGTTCTCCGGTTCCTCGATACACAGAAATGGAGGCGGTACGGGATCTTCCAGCAACAGAAGATAGGCGAACACCTTCAGCGTTCCGTCGGACATCTGCGGCGCATAGAATGGGTCTGTAAATCCCTTATCGTTAAACCGGAGGAGCAATCTTCCGTCCGGAGTCTGGCTCGTATCGATCTTGTCCACCCCCGGGATTTTTCTCGCGATGCGATCAAGGAGCGAGCGGAATCGCTTCGGTTGCTCCCGTTCCATGAACTGGACGACATTGCCGAGATTATCGCCATGCATGTTCAGATGTCGCTGGGCTCCGGAAAGAGGAAGTCCTCGGGCCGCGTCGGGCGTGAAATAGCTGAGGCGCCACCCTTCGACGAATTCCCTGAACGCCGAAATCCGCGGATGCTGCTTGAGCGATCCGAGCGTCGCGATGCCGAGTTTGCGGGGGTCGGCAAGCTCGACGATTTCGGTTTCCCGGCTTTCCTCCTCGTTGTCTGCGTTTTGTATGGACTTGATGAGATCGCCCAGATCCAGCTGTCAGATCGGAAGAGCACACGTCTGAACTCCAGTCACGTGGCCTTATCTC
>CALFXN010000114.1 GCA_937957815.1 uncultured Synergistales bacterium | reverse complement strand
GTCCGTTGTTCCACGTCTCCGGTCCCCTTTGGCCGGTTTACGGTCATATCCGTCGCGTCACTGCCGGGCGCGCAGCAGCCGCAGCGCGATGACGAAGAGCAGGATGCCTCCCCAGAGCGCGATGGCCAGATGCGGGCTCAGCCCCAGGAGGTTCAGACCGCTGCCGATCACCTGAAGCACCATCAGCGCCGCGACGAGCCCTCCGACCTTGCCGAAGCCGCCGTCGGGATTCACGCCGCCCAGAACGGACGCGAGAACGGTCACGAGCAGGTAGGAGCTGCCGTACCCCGCGCGCGCCGAGTTGAACCGCGCGATCATGATCAGGGCGGCGACGCCGCAGAGCAGGCCCGAAAGAATGTACGCCTTCATGAGAACGCGCTTCACGTCCACGCCCGAGTAGGCCGCGGCGTTCGCGTTCGAGCCGGTCATCCGGACGCCGACGCCCCAGGGCGTCCGGTCGATCCATACGCCGACGAGCACGGCGCAGACCGCGAAGATCACGATCGGAACCGGGATCCCGAGGACCGTTCCGTTCCCGACGAAGAGCACCGCGTCCGGAAAGCCCGAGATCACCGATCCCCGCGTGACGAGGACGCCGATCCCCTCGAGAACCGTCGCCGTCCCGAGCGTCGCGAGAATCGCGGAGACGCCCAGGTGCGCGACGACGAAGCCGTTCGCGGCGCCGACCAGCGCGGAGACGACCATGGCCGAAGCGTAGGCGAGCGCCGTAATCCCGAGGACCGTCCCGTGCGTCGCGTCGGCGCCGGCGAGCCGCGTGATGCAGAACGCGGCGGTGATTCCCGCGAGATTCGCGGTCGTGATGATCGAGAGGTTGATGCCCCCGGTCATCATCGCGACCATCATCGCGAGCGCGAGGATGCCGAGCTCCGGGAGCTGGAAGGCCATCGACTGAAGGTTCGCGAGGCTGAAGAACCGCCCACCGAGAAGCGACGCGAAGAGCGCAACGAGGCAGGCCAGCAGCGCGAGCAGCGAACGGATCACGGGATCAATCCGGAACATCGATGCCGACCCCCCTTCCGGCTCCGTTCCGCGCGTTCCACGCCGTGGCGCTCACGGACGACAGGATCACGCACCCGATGACGATCTGGTGCCAGTACGACGAAACTCCCAGAAGCGTCAGCCCGTTCTGCAGGATCGCGATCAGCGCGACGCCGAGCATCGTCCCGAGGAGCGTTCCGCCGCCGCCCGAGAGGCTCGCGCCCCCGAGGACGACGGCCGCGAGGACTTCCAGTTCCCGCCCGACGATCGAGTTCGGAGCGACCGTCTGCATGACCTGCGCCTGGACGACCGCGCCGACCGCCGCGAGAAAGCCCATGTAGCAGAAGACGAACAGGCGCAGGCCGAGCAGGTTGAAGCCCATGCGCGTCGCGGCCTCCGGGTTTCCGCCCATCGCGTAGATCTTGCGCCCGAGCGTCGTCCGGTTCAGAAGGAAGGCCGTGAACGCGAGAACGGCGATCAGCGCGCAGATCGCGAGCGACAGGCTGTAGGTCGCGCCGCCCTGCGTGAAGCTCCAGACGTTCACGCCGTCGGCGAACCACTTCGGAAAGTCGTAGAGCCACTTTCCGCGCGTCACGAAGATCAGGATTCCGTAGAAGACGTTCAGCGTCGCGATCGTCACGATCATCGCGGAGACGCGGAGCGAGTGGACCAGAAGGCCGTTCACCGCGCCGAGCAGCAGCCCCGTGAAGGCCGCCGCGCCGAAGATCACGATCCAGCCGAAGGGAGCCCCCATCGACTCGCCATATCGTACGAGGATCGACGCGACGACGTACTGGGCCACCGTGGCGGTCGCCGTGAAGGAGATGTCGATTCCGCCCGAGATGAGGACCGTGAGCAGCCCGGCCGCCATGATCCCGACGAAGGCGTAGCTGTTCAGCAGATCGAAGAGATTGCTCCACGAGAGAAAGCCGTCGGTCTTCGCGCCGAGAAAAGCGACGAGGAGCAGGATCACCCCCGCGAGCAGGAACTCCCCGCGCAGGGCCGCGAAGCCCGCACGCGTTCCGCCGCGGAGGCGTTCGTCATTCCGCATTGATCTTCACCGCCAGTTCCTTTTGAGAGATGCCGTCGGGGCGATACTCCCCGACGATCCGCCCCCTGCGCATCAGCAGCACGCGATGGGCGTTGCAGAGAACCTCCGGAACCTCGTCGGAGATCAGGATGATCCCGATGCCCTTCGCCGCGAGCGCCTTCACGATCTCGAAGATGCCGTGCTTCGCCGCGATATCCACGCCGACCGTCGGCGAATCGAGGATCAGGATCTTCGGGTTCGTCGCGAGCCACTTGGCGAGAACCACCTTCTGCTGGTTGCCCCCGGAAAGCGTCCGGACCGGTACGACCGGGTCGGAGACCTTGATGTTCAGGCTTTCGATCCACTCCCGTACGGTCGCGTCGCACCTTCGGCCGTCGATGAGGCCCCCGCGGCCGACGAGGGAGTCGACAATCGAGAGGACGACGTTGTCCCCCGCCGACTGGTCCAGGACGAGCCCGAGCGTCAGCCGGTCCTCGGGCAGGTAGCCGATCCCGGCCCGGATCGCGTCGCGGTTCGATTCGAGCCGGACGGCCGTCCCCTCGACGCGGATTTCCCCGGAGTCCGGCGCGGAGCAGCCGAAGAGCGACAGCGCGAGTTCGGTGCGGCCCGATCCGAGCAGCCCCGTGACGCCGAGGATCTCCCCCCGGCGCAGCGTGAACGAAATATCGGCGTAGTTGCGCTTCTTCGAGAGATTCCGGACTTCGAGCAGCGGCGCGTTCCCCTCGCAGGAGGTCCGGTTGATGCCCCAGGTAAACTGCTTCCCCGTCATCAGAAACGCGAGACGGGCGTCGTCCAGCTCCCGCGCGTCGTACACGCCGGCCTGTTCGCCGTCGCGCAGGACGGTCACGCGCCGGGCGATCTCCATGACCTCGTCGAGCCTGTGGCTCACGAAGAGAATCGCGAGGTCCCGGCGCTGCAGATCGCGGACGACCGAAAGGAGCGCGTCGACCTCCGTTCGCGTCAGGGAGGCCGTCGGCTCGTCCATGATGACGAGACGAGCGTCCTCCGCGATCGCGCGGCAGATCGCGACGAGCTGGCGGTCCGCGATCGACAGCTCGCGGACGGGCCTGTCGGGGTCGAGCGACACGCCGATCCGGCGCATCGCGTCGTCGGCGGACTTCCGGAGCCGCCGCCAGTCCACGAGGCGCCGTCCCTTCTCCATGTACTGCCGGATGCCGATGTTCTCGGCCACGGAGAGGTTCGGGAAGAGCGAAAGATCCTGATAGATCACCTGGACGCCCGCCGCGATCGACTCGTGCGGCGTCAGGCGCGCGCACGGCTTGCCGTCGATGCGGATCTCTCCCGCGTCGGGCGCGTAGACGCCGGACATGATCTTGATGAGCGTGCTCTTGCCGGAGCCGTTCTCCCCGACCAGGCAATGGACCTCGCCCGGGGAGATCGAAAAATCGACCCCCTTCAGCGCGTGGACGCCGCCGAAGGACTTTCGTATTCCCGTGAGTTCGATGACGCAGGGCATATTCCGAGCCTCCAGACTGAAAAAGGAGCCGCGCCGACTGCGGGAGCGGCTCCCTTTGCTGCTGCTTTTTCCGCGAACGGCGTGCGGACTTCCCGCGAACGCCGTTATTGACTTCCCGCGCCGCTAGAAGCCGAGCTTCCCGGCGCTCTCCGCCGTGATGTCGAGGATCTTGTCGAACGTGATGACCTTTCCCTTCGTGTCCGGGTCAGTCACGATCTTCATGGCGCCGAGTCCCTTGATTTCCTGCCCCTCTTTGATCTCCTGCTTGTCGAGCATGGCCTTCGCCACCGCGACCATCGCGTAGCCCGCGTCCGCCGGATCCCAGAGGTAGCCGTGCGTGATGTAGCCGTCCTTGAGGGAGGGGGCCGCGTGGCTCGGGATCACCGTTCCGACGACCGCGACAGCGCCCGCCGGGCCCTTCTTCTTCAGGGCCTGCGCCGCGCCGATGGGGCCGAGGCTTCCGAAGCCGACGATGCCCTTGAGGTTCGGATAGGTCTTGAGAAGGTCGTTCGTCTTCTTGAACGACTCCTCGACCGACTCGCCGCAGGGGATCCGGTCGGTGACGAGCTTCATCTCCGGATACTTCGCCTTCACGTAGGCGAGGCCGACATCCGCCCAGTAGTTGTGGAGCGGAACGGTCAGGCTGCCGACGAATACCGCGAACTCGCCCTTGCCGCCCATTGCCTTCGCGACGCGCTCGAAATTCATCTCGCCGAACTTCTTGTTGTCGATCAGCTCGATGTCGAAATCCGCGCCCTTCTGCTTGTCGGACTCGTGCGTCAGGACGATGATGCCCTTGGCCTTCGCCTTCGCAAAGACGGGTTCGAGCGCCTTCGCGTCGTTCGGGACGACGCAGATCGCGCTCACGCCCTTGGCGATGAGGTCTTCGACGATCTTGACCTGCTGCGCCGGGTCGGCGTCCGACGGCCCCTGCTGATAGGCGTTGACCTTGAGTTCGCCGGCCGCCCGCTTGACGCCCTCTTCAAGGCGGTTGAACCAGGGAATACCGCTGATCTTCACGACGACCGCGATTTCGGCGTCCTTCGCCTCCGCGGCGACGCCGCAGAGGATCAGGGAAAGAGCCATGACAAGCGCAAGAGCCACAGATACGTTCTTCCTCATATCCACACTCTCCTTCGTGCGATGATCCCCCGTTTTCGGGGGGAGAACTCATCCCCGCGCGGCCCGGAGCTTCCGCAGGGCCGCGTCCCACTTCCCATCCCGCCCCGGTTCGTAGGTCGCGATGTCGTACGATCGTCCGACGATCTCCCTCCCTTCCTTCGTTCCGGAAACGTCTCCCGTCGCGACGAGCTGCGACAGCATGTTGCCGACCGCCGTCGCCTCGACGGGCCCGGCGTGGACCGGCAGGCCCGAGGCGTCCGCCGTGAAGCGGCACAGAAGCTCGGCCTGCGACCCGCCGCTGACGATGTGAACGGCCGTCACGGGCCGTCCGAAGATCCGTTCCATATCCCCGATCGCAAGAGCGTGATTCAGCGCGAGGCTCTCGTACACCGAGCGCGCGATCTCCGCTGTGGACCGCGGCGCGTCCTCGCCCCGGTCCGAGAACCACGCGGCGATCTCGCGCGGCATGTTGTCCGGATTCATGAACCGGGGGTCGTCGGGGTCGAACACGAAGCGGAGCCCCTCCGCCTCCCGCGCGGCGGTGTGGATGTCGGCGAACGAGAGGTCGTTCCCCGCCTCGCGCCAGCACCGGCGGCACTCCTGGATGAGCCAGAGCCCTCCGAGGATCTTGTTGTACGCGATCGTATCGGCGACGCCGCACTCGTTGGAGAAGTTCGCGTCCATCGACGCGGCGGAGCGCTCCGGCGTCGCGAGTTCGCGTCCGAGCAGCGACCACGTCCCCGCGCTGATGAACGCGCAGTCCGGCCCGACGGCCGGCGTCGCGTAGAACGCCGAGGCCGTGTCGTGTCCGCCGACCGCGACGACGCGGACGCTCTCCGGCGCCCCCGTGATGGAGCGCATCTCGGGCGTCAGCGGTCCGAGGACGGTTCCGGGCGCGACGATCGGGCACAGGAAATGGTGCGGGATTCCGAGCCGGTCGAGAAGGCCCCGCGCCCACTCGCCCGTTCCGGGGTCGAGGAACTGCGACGTCGACGCGATGGTCCGCTCGCTGACGCACCGCCCCGTCAGGACCCAGTTGAAGAAGTCCGGCGGAAAGAGCAGGCGCCGTGCCCGTTCGAGCACCCAGGGACGCGCCTTCTTCTCCGCGAAGAGCTGAACGAGCGTGTTGAACTGGATGAACATGATTCCCGTCGTCGCGTAGATCTCCTCGCGCGGCAGGAGCGGGAAGATTTCGTCGTAGAGCCCTTCGGTCCGGGGATCGCGGTAGTTATGGACATTCCCGAGGATCTGCCCCGTTTCGTCGACGAGCGCGACGTCGACGCCCCATGTATCCACGCCGATCGTGAACGGCTCGCCGCCGCTCTTCCGGACCGCGGCGCGGATTCCCTCCTCCACCTCCGACACGAGCCGGAGCATGTCCCAGTACCAGCCTCCGTGCATCCGGACCGGTCCGTTCGGGAAGGTGCGGAGAACCTCCATCGACAGCCGTCCACCGTCGAAGGTTCCCCAAAGCGCCCGGCCGCCCGAGCTGCCGAGGTCGAACGCGAGAAGGCGTCGGGGGTTCATGGTCACTTCTGGCCGTAGTTCGCGAACTTCCCGATGACGACCTCCATCTCTTCCCTCGGGAGGATGACGGGGTCGCCCATCGCCTTCGCGCGAACGTAGATCTGCGCCACGAGTTCGATCTCCTCGGCCGTCGAGAAGGCCCCGAGCATCGTCGGGCCGACCGCGAGAAGGCCGTGGTTCGCCATCAGGACCGCGTTGAACGAGCCGAGCGCGTCGGCCGTGTTGCGGGCGAGTTCGGGCGTTCCGTAGGTCGCGTACTTCGCGAGCGGGACCTTGTATCCCGAAAAGCCAACGAGGTAGTGAACGGCGGGAAGCTCCCACCCCATGCAGGCGATCGTCGTCGCGAAGACCGAGTGCGTGTGGACGACCGCGTTCACGTCGGGTCGCCGGCGGTAGACCTCGAGGTGCATCGCCGTCTCGCTCGACGGCTTCTTCGGAACCTCGACGGGCGTTCCGTCAGGCTCGAAGAGCGCGACGTCCTCCGGCTTCATCTCGAAATAGTCGACGCCCGAGGGCTTGATCGCGACGAGCCCCTCCTTCCGGTCGAAAAAGCTCAGATTCCCGCCCGTCCCCGTCGTCAGACGCGCCGTCACGAGGCGTCGCCCGAACTCAACGATCTGCGTCCGCGCCGTTTCCATTCTCATATCGTTTCCTCCATTCGCGCCGGAACCCGGCGCCCGTTTGTCCGCTCCGTATTCCGCGAAACAACGGGCATTTACTTTTCATTCGATATAATACACTACGAAGGGAAGAAAAGATGCCGCGCACCGTTACGGAGCATCTTTGAAGGAGGAGCGAAGCATGGACGACGAACGCGCTGTCCTGGGCGTGGACTTCGGAACGGATTCCGTCCGGGCGCTGGTCGTGGGCGCGACGGACGGCAGAGAGATCTCGGCCGGAACGGCCCCCTTCCCGCGATGGGCGGAGGGACGCCATTGCGACCCTGCATCCAATCGTTTTCGTCAGCACCCCCGCGACTACATCGAGGCGATGGAGCAAGCCGTACGGATGGCCCTCGATCCGCTGACGCGCGACGAACGCGCCGCAGTCGCCGGGATCGGCGTCGACGCCACGGGCTCCACGCCGTGCGCCGTCGATGCGTCCGGCGCTCCGCTCGCGCTGCTCCCGGAATTCGCGGACGACCCGGACGCGATGTTCCTTCTCTGGAAGGACCACACGGCCGTCGACGAGGCCGCGGCGATCAACGACGCCGCCCGACGCTCGCCGATCGACTACACGCGCCGTGTCGGCGGCGTCTACTCGTCGGAGTGGTTCTGGGCGAAGATCCTCCACGTCCTGCGCGTCTCGCCGAAGGTCCGCGCGGCCGCGTTCTCGTGGGTCGAACAGAGCGACTGGATCCCCGCGCTGCTCACGGGCGTTCGGAACGCCGCCGGCATCCGCCGGAACCGCTGCGCCGCCGGGCACAAGGGGGCGTGGTGCGCGGAGTGGGGCGGATTGCCGCCCGATGTTTTCTGGACGCAGGTCGATCCGTTGCTCGCGGGCGTCCGCGAGCGCGTCGCGGCCGAAACGGTCACGTCCGACCGGTCCGTCGGCGGCCTCTCGCCGGAGTGGGCGAAGCGCTTCGGGCTCGCACCCGGAATCCCCGTCGCGGCCGGAATCATCGACGCCCACGCGGGCGCGGTCGGCAGCGGCATCCGCGAGCGGACCCTGCTGCGGATCATGGGGACGTCGACGTGCGACATCATGGTCGTCGACCCCGCAGTGATCGGCGACCGGACGATCCCCGGAATCTGCGGTCAGGTCGACGGCTCGGTCGTCCCGGGCCTCGTCGGGCTCGAAGCGGGACAGTCGGGCTTCGGCGACGTCTACGACTGGTTCCGCCGCCTGCTTCTCTGGCCGACCGCGCGTCTCGGGGGCGACATCGCCGACTTCGAAAAGACGATCCTCCCCGTGCTCTCCGACGCGGCCGCGGCGCTGCCGCCGGACACGACCGTCCCCATCGCGCTCGACTGGTTCAATGGCCGCCGGACGCCGTTCGCGGACCAGCGTCTCACGGGCGCCGTCGCGGGGCTCTCGCTCGGGACGGACGCGCCGCGTCTCTTCCGTTCGCTCGTCGAGGGAACCGCGTTCGGCGCGCGGGCCATCATGGAACTCTTCCTGCGCGAAGGCGTCGCGATCGACGACGTCATCGCGGTCGGCGGCATCCCGGACCGGAACTCCTTCG
>CALFXN010000113.1 GCA_937957815.1 uncultured Synergistales bacterium | reverse complement strand
AGAACATTGTTGAGCTTCTCATCATGCTCGACGCGCTTCAGAGAGCATCTGCATACCGGATCAATGTCGTCATCCCGTATTTCGGATATGCGAGGCAGGACCGGAAGACGAAAGCGCGCGATCCAATCTCCGCGAAGCTTATAGCGAATCTCATTTCATGGAGCGGGGCCAACAGGGTCATATCGGCGGATCTTCATGCAGGACAGATACAGGGCTTTTTCGACATTCCCGTTGACCATCTGACGGGAGTTCCTCTTCTTGCGACATACTTCAAGGAGAATCTGTACGACGATCTCAAGGAGAACGGTGTCGTCGTCGTCGCGCCGGACGTCGGCGGCGTCGTTCGCGCACGGCGGTTTGCCGTGTTCCTGAACGCGGACCTCGCCATCGTCGACAAGAGACGATCGCATGAGGTCGCGAACTTGTGTGAAGTGATGGATATCATCGGAGATGTCCGGGGAAAGGTGGCAGTTCTGGTCGACGATATCGTCGATACCGCGGGGACGCTGTGCAACGCCGCGGAAGGACTGAAGGATCGCGGTGCGAAGAGCGTGTACGCGTGTTCGACCCATCCGGTGCTTTCGGGACCCGCGGTCGAAAGACTGAAAGCCTCCGAGATAGACGAATTGATCGTAACCGATACGATTCCCTTGTCTGAGACGAAAAAATTAGATAAAATAGTCCAATTGTCTATCGCACCTCTTTTCGCGGAAGCTATTCTTAGAGTTCACAGCGACAGGTCCGTAAGCAGTCTCTTCGATTGAGATTGCATTCAATGAATCGCAAGGAGGAAAAAATACATGTCGAATATCTCAACTATCTGTGTGGAAGAACGCAAAGAAAAGGGGAAAAGTGCACGAATAGCAATGAGGGCAGCCGGGTACGTTCCAGGAGTCGTCTATGGCCCTGGGATCGGCGAGACTATTCCGGTCAAGATCAAAAGTGCAACGATCGCTCCGTACGCGAATTCCGCGCATCGGGAGACGATGCGCCTCAATGTCGAACTCCCCGGGGGGCGGAAGGAACTGTGCCTTATGCGGGAAGTTCAGCGGGACTGCCTGAACGGAAAACTCCTGCATGTCGACTTTATGCAGCTCATGAGCGACCGGAAGATCATGGTCAACGTTCCCGTGGAAATCGTTGGAAGAGAGAACTGCGTCGGACTGAAGCAGGGTGGAGTTATAGACCAGCTTCTTCATGACATCGAGATGGATGTCTTCCCGGCCGAAATCCCCGATTCGATCGTCATCGACGTTTCGAACCTCGAACTTGAAAAGAGCGTCCACGTGCGGGATCTTTCGTTCCCGCCCAGTGCGGAGCTGAAGATGCATTCGGACGAAATCGTCGTTACGGTCATCACGCCGAGGGCGGCGGTCGAGGAAGAGGCGGCTGAGGCACTCGGAGAGGAACAGAAGGAAGTCGAAGTTCTGGCCAAGGGCAAAGCGAAGTCGGAGTCCGAAGAGGAATCCGAGTAATACGGAGTGAGAATCCTTGCCGGGCTTGGCAATCCCGGATATGAATATGCCCTGACCCGTCACAATGTCGGATGGATGGTGATCGACCAGATCGTCGACGATCTTCGCGCCGGAACTCCGAGAGAGTCGTTTTCTTCTCTCTCGTGGGGACCGTTGATCTCCGAAGGAATACGGACGCTGCTTCTCAAACCGCTGACATTCATGAATCTCAGCGGAAAAGCGGTTGCCGAAGCGGCGCGGTATTATGCGGTCCCACCGGAGGATATTCTGATTATATGCGATGACATAGCGCTTCCGTTCGGGGCGTTGCGGCTTCGCAGGAAGGGTTCTTCCGGAGGGCAGAAGGGACTCGAGTCGGTTCTGGGAGCCTTTCGGACGCTCGATATCCCGCGTCTGCGAGTCGGAGTGGGGGCTCAACCGGAAGGAAGAGACAGAGCCGCATGGGTTCTCGGCGTGTTCGGCCGTAACGAGCGCGAGATATTGCCGGATGTCATCCGGCGGGCCGCGGACGGATGCCTCTCCTGGATGCGAATGGACATACAGAAAGCTATGTCCGTCGTGAACGCTCCGACCTCATGATACCAATACCTCCGACGAATATCGGGATGGCTCGATGCATCAAAGTGGCGGTCTCTGCGACCGCCACTTTTGACTTAAGATAAGGATTGCCCGAGGAGAAGCGAATGACCGGATCTGTCGACTGTTCCTCGTTGCGCGACGTGCGTCCCGGAGAATGGGAGCGGGGGGCCACGTACTACATTACCTCCGACGGAAGTGCGCGGGCGTGGATTTTCCGAGGTCTTGAGGGACATACACTCGTTCTATTGCCCGATACGCGGCAGGTCGATGAGTTTTCGACGAACCTGGCGGGTATTTTCGGCAAAACGCCATACGTTCTTTCGGAACTTCCGCTTGACGTCCAGTCGATGCAGAACAAAGCCCTCAGCGTCTTCAGGGGGGAAGAATTCCGGAAATGGCTCGATTCCGGAGGTATTCTGGCAGCGACTCCGGGTGCGCTTCTCGCGCCGCTCCTCTTCGGCGGCGGCGAACTGGAATTGTCCGGGAAGATGGCGTCCGGCAGGACGACTCTTCTCAACTGGCTTGAAGAACGGGGATTCGAGAGAGTCGACCTCGTGTGGGCGCCGGGGCAATACGCTCCCAGGGGTGCGATCGTCGACCTTTTCGATCCAGGGTATGCTATGCCCCTGCGTTTTGAATTTTTCGACGAAGCCATAGAATCCATCCGCTCCTTTCATCCCGATTCACAAAAGAGTGTCGCGACGCTCGAGTCCGTCGTCATACATGGTCTTGATGCCGAGCGTCAGGTTCAGGTCGCGAGCATTCTGCCGCAGGAGTGTCGTGTCGTGCTCTTCGAGGCAGGCATGATCGAAAATCAGGCCGAGCGCTATCGCTGGCTGTGGGAGGATATCCGCGATCCGGGACGGATGCCGTCTCTCCCGGATTGGAATTCGGTTCTGATCCGTCTTGCCGAGCTTCCTCGCGTTCGTGTGACGCAAAAGGTCGAAATCGCTGACGGTCGCTTCACGGCGGAACGTGTTCCCGTCTTCCGCGGGGATCTCAGAAAAGCAATGTGGACGATCAGGGCGTGGAAGGATCAGGGGTACGACATAACTCTCGTTACGTCCTCGCCTTCGCTCTTTCGGACCGGCGAATCTCACGATGCCCCGTTCGTCGTGAGCCGGGGAACGCTTACGGATGGATTTCTCGATCCTGCCGCGTTGCATGTCCGGCTTTCCGACAAGGAACTTACGGGACATTCCGAGACGAGAGGAAGCGGAACGTGGACAAAGCAGCCCGAGGAATGGAAGGACTCCCTTTCACCGGGACAGCTCGTTGTCCACGAAGATTACGGAGTCGCCGTATTCCGGGGAACCGAGACGATTTCGACATCGGGAGAAAGTATGGATGCGATCGTTCTCGAATTCTCCGGCGGAGAACGCCTTCTCGTTCCGTTCATGCAGATGTTTTCCGTTACGCCGATGCAGATTCACGAGGACGAGGAGATCGCGCTCGATTCATTGCGCGGAGTACGATGGAAAAGAAACCTCCAGAAGACGAAAGAGCGCGCACAACGGGAAGCGAGGGAACTGCTGACGCTTTATGCCCAGCGGGAACTCTGCCGGGGAGAGTCGTTTCCAGCCCCTACGGAACTCTACCGGACCTTTGTCGATGCGTTTCCGTACATCGAGACAAAGGATCAGCTCCGTGCCATAGAAGACGTTCTGGCGGATCTCGAGAGGTCGATTCCGATGGACCGTCTCGTCGTCGGCGATGTCGGCTTCGGAAAAACGGAGGTCGCCATGCGCGCCGCATTCCGCGCGGTCGAAGCTGGAATGCAGGTTGCCGTGCTCGTTCCGACGACGATACTGGCGCAACAGCATCACGCCTCGTTCCAGACACGGATGGCCGGATTCCCTGTCAGAATCGCGTCGCTGTCGAGGTTTGTCCCGATTTCGCGGCAGAGAACCATTATCGAAGCCGTCGGACGGGGAGAAGTCGACATCCTCATCGGGACACAGCGCCTGCTTCAGAAAGACGTTTCTTTCCGGAATCTCGGTCTTCTCGTCATCGACGAGGAACACCGTTTCGGCGTCATGCATAAGGAACGTCTCAAACACGCGCGAAAGGACATCAACGTTCTGACGTTGAGCGCGACGCCGATACCGAGGACGCTCTCGATGTCGCTTCGCGGAATCCGCGACATATCGACGATCAGCACGCCTCCGTACAGAAGACGTCCCGTTCTGACCGTCGCGGCTCCGTGGAAAAGTGATACGATGGTCCGGGCGGTGCGGCGGGAACTGAACAGGGGCGGGCAAATCTTTTACGTCGTGAACAGGATATCCCGAATCGAAGAGAAGCGGCGGTACCTCGAAGGCATCTTCCCGGAAGTGAAACTCGCCGTCGCGCACGGGCAGCTTCCCGAACGGGAACTGGAGCGGATCATGTCCGACTTCGGCAACGGCGTTTACGACATTCTTTTATGTACGACGATCATCGAAAGCGGGCTCGATATCCCGCGCGCGAATACGCTCATCATCGATGACGCACAGGAACTCGGACTGGCTCAGATGTATCAGCTCCGAGGAAGAGTGGGCAGACGGGAGCAGGAAGCATACGCGTACTTTTTCTATCCGGAGGAGGCGTTGCTCCGACGGGAAACCGCCGAACGACTCGAAGCGATCGCCAGCTTTTCGGAGGTCGGCGCGGGATACGGGCTGGCACGACAGGACCTTGAGATACGGGGGGGTGGGGATCTTCTCGGCTCGTCGCAGCACGGGAAGAGCGATCGGTCGGGCTTCCAGTTCTATCTCAAGACGCTGGAGAGTGAGATTGCGCGCCTCCGCGGAGAGGACCGGACGTTCGTACGGGTCGAAACCGATATCCCGGCGAGCATCCCAGTTTCCTACATTCCGCAGGAAAGTGTCAGGATTACGCTGTACCGAAGGTTTCTCCGGGGAGGTACGCCGCAGGAGTTCACGGATCTTCTCGCGGAAGTTCTCGATCGATTCGGTCCGATCCCCGAAGAATTGAAGACCTTATGGGGCATTACACTGGTTCGGAACTCCGGAGCCCTGGCAGGAATCGATACTCTCCGGACGACGAAAAAAGAAACTCTTCTGACCGGGAAAGCCGAATCGCTTTTTTCGGTTCTCCGGAAAAAGCGACGCTGGATCGTTCTCGATGGAAAGGCGGTCGGGCCAGGGGGAGCCATCGCGGTCGACGATGTTGCGGATGCCATAATGCGTTCTTGTGAAGCCTTCGAATCGAAAGACCCGGAGAGTCATGCGATTGGAGAATGATGTCGTGAACAGCGAACTGTATGGAGAATCGTTCGACAGGGTATTTCAGATCATGCGGCGGCTTCGTGCGCCGGGCGGGTGTCCCTGGGACAGGAAGCAGACCCTTGAAAGCCTGCGGGCGTATATCGCTGAAGAGGCCTACGAACTGATCGAGGCGATCGGAACGGAGGACGGAAGGAAAATCTGCGAAGAAGCGGGGGATCTTCTCCTTCAGGTTGTTTTTATCGCCTGTATTGCGGAGGAGGCCGGAGCGTTCAGGATGGAGGACATCCTCGATGCGCTCAGTTCGAAACTGATACGTCGTCACCCTCACGTGTTTGCCGCTAATGACGGAAGCGACGGCAGAAAGATTGAAACGAGCGAAGACGTTCTGATCGCATGGGAGCAGATCAAAGCGGAGGAAAAGAAGGAACGCGACACGGACACGTCCGTGCTCGCCGGCGTTCCCTCAAGCCTCCCCCCACTGGCGAAGGCTTTTCGGATACAATCAAAGGCGGCTCATGTCGGTTTCGACTGGCCGCGGGGAGAACTCTCTCCCGTTTTCGGAAAAGTGCGGGAGGAGCTCGACGAAATCGGAGACGCGATCGCGGAAAACAATGGAACGCTGATTGAGGATGAGGTCGGAGACCTCCTCTTCGCTGTCGTCAATCTCGCACGCCATCTCGACATCAATCCGGAATCGGCATTGCAGCGCGCGAACACCAAATTCTCCGAGCGTTTTCGCATGGTCGAGGGGTTCGTCGCCGAATCCGGGGAACCATGGGAAGGACATAGTCTCGAAAGTCTGGATTCTCTCTGGGAGCGAGCGAAAAAGGAAAGAGAGGAACGAAAGGCATGAAAAAACCGGTCGGAAAAAAAGAAACGGAGGGTGAGGAAATGCAGGAAGCAGGAAATAGCGTGAATCCCGTGGCGGAGAGAAAGATCGGAATCACCGAGACTGTGCTTCGTGATGCGCACCAGTCCCGGATGGCGACGCGGATGCGACTTGAGGAGATGCTCCCCGTTGCGGAAATGATGGACGATATCGGGTATCATTCTCTTGAGGTCTGGGGAGGGGCCACCTTCGACACGTGCATGCGTTTTCTCGACGAGGATCCGTGGGAACGTCTCCGGACGATCAGAAAGTACTTCCCGAAGACGAAGCTCCAGATGCTCCTTCGCGGCCAGAATGTCGTCGGATACAGGAACTACGCGGACGATACCGTTCGCGAGTTCGTGAAACGCGCTGTCGGAAACGGTCTCGACATAATCCGGATTTTCGACGCGCTCAATGATCTTCGGAACCTTGAAGTCGCGGCGGATCAGGTGAAAAAGGAAGGAGCACACCTCCAG
The DNA here is from genome assembly GCA_937957815.1 of uncultured Synergistales bacterium. Classification (GTDB taxonomy): domain Bacteria; phylum Synergistota; class Synergistia; order Synergistales; family Aminobacteriaceae; genus CALFXN01. The sequence goes on along the minus strand of CALFXN010000113.1, from coordinate 1,733 downwards.
CTTTCCATTTCATACACGCTGTCGCCGGTGCATACGCTCGAAAAGTTCGCGAAACTCGCTGCGGATATGAAATCCATGGGCGCCGATTCCATTTGCATCAAGGATATGGCGGGCCTCATCAGCCCCATCGACGCGGCCGCTCTCGTCCGCGCGATCAAGGAAAAGACGGGACTTCCGGTCCAGGTGCACACTCATTATACGAGCGGAATGGGGTCCATGGCCTACTTCGCGGCGATCGAGGCCGGTGCCGACGTTGTCGACTGCGCAATTTCACCGTTCTCGATGGGAACGAGCCAGCCGCCGACAGAGTCGATGGTCGCCGCTCTCGAACGCTCTCCTTTTGACACGGGGCTCCCGCTCGCGAAGCTGGTCCCGATTGCGGAACATTTTCGGAAGGTGCGGGAAAAGCATGCGGACATCTTCGTCCAGCTTGCAGGGGTCGATGTCAATGTCCTCGTCTACCAGATTCCCGGGGGAATGTACTCGAACCTGGTCAGTCAACTCAAGGAACAGAATGCTCTCGGCAAGCTCGACGCCGTTCTCAAGGAAGTCCCGATTGTCCGAAAGGAGATGGGATATCCGCCGCTCGTGACGCCGACAAGCCAGATCGTCGGGACGCAGGCGACCCTCAACGTGCTCGTCGGGGAACGCTGGAAAATTATTCCGAAGGAAGTCAGGAACTACTTCCTTGGATTCTACGGGAAGCCTCCGGCAGATGTCGACCCGGCCATAGAGAAGAAAGTCATCGGAAACGAGGAAAAGATCACGTGTCGCCCTGGTGAGAAGATCGCACCGGAACTCGAGGAGGCGAAGAAGACGATCGAGCCGTGGATTGTCCAACCTGAAGATGTCCTCAGCTACGTTCTTTTCCCTGCAATCGCGAAAGACTTTCTCATGAAAAAGTACGCACAGGCCACGAAAAGAGATATCGGACTTCAGCCGTTGTCCGATGAAACGGCGTATCCCGTCTAGGTGAGAGAAGAAACGATAATGGACAACGAGCAGCAACCTTCTTCCACCGCTCCGGCTGCGGAATCCTCCTGCCCGGCGACCCTCGTCTTCTCCGATGAGGAGACGATGTCGCGGTTGGCGGGAAACAACGACGAAAATCTGCGGCTCGTGGAACAGCGTTTCCCCATCCGTCTCGTCGTGAGAGGAAACAGGATTCGCGTGTGCGGCGAAGACAAGGCTGGAATCGATATGACGACTGCCCTGCTCGAGCAATTGCACAAGATTGCCCGCAAGGGGCACAGGATTCATCCGGCCGATGTCAGATACGCCATTGAGATGTTCGCACAAAACGGAACGGTGGATCTCGCCCCGATTTACACGGACGTCATCTGTACCACCGCCCGGGGCAAACCAGTGCGCCCGAAGACGACGGGGCAGAAGGAATATGTCGACGCCATGAGAAAAAACGACATTGTCTTCGGCATTGGTCCCGCCGGTACCGGGAAGACATACCTCGCCGTATGTCAGGCGGTATCCCTGCTGAAGTCCTCGGCCATCAGCAGGATCGTTCTCGTTCGTCCGGCGGTCGAGGCTGGCGAGAGCCTCGGCTTCCTCCCGGGAGACCTTCGGGAGAAGGTCGAACCATACCTCAGACCGCTTTACGACGCGTTCTACGATCTCTTTTCTCCGGAGCGTTTCCTGCGATACGTGGAAAAGAACGTCATCGAGATCGCGCCGCTCGCCTACATGCGCGGCAGAACACTTAACGACAGTTTCATCAT
>CALFXN010000112.1 GCA_937957815.1 uncultured Synergistales bacterium | reverse complement strand
CCGATCTATGCCGCGGAAAGGCCGGCGGGGCCGCCGCCCACGACGGCGACGGATTTCCCGTTCTCTTCGACGTGAGGGATGACGCCGAGGTCATTCTGCGCGATCGCCCAATCGGCGACGAACCGCTTGATCTCCCTGATGGACACCGGTTCCTCGTCGACGAAGTTCCGGCGGCACTTTTCCTGGCATGGGGCGGGGCATACGCGTCCGATGCACGCGGGCAGCGTCACGTGGTGGTGCAGCGTGTCGAGCGATTCGCGGTACTTTCCCTGTGCGGCCTGGTTGATGTACGCCTGGACGTTTCCGTTCGCGGGGCATGTGAGCGTACAGGGAGGACGGCAGTCGCCGACATGGTCGGAGAGCAGGAGTTCGAGTGCGAGTTTCCTTGCGCTCCGGACTTTCGTCGTGTCCGTGTTGATGACCATTCCCGGAGTGATCGTATTGGCGCAGGCGCGGACGAGCGCCTTGGCTCCCTTGACGTCTACAAGACAGACGGAACAGCCGCCGTGGACAGAGAGGTGCGGCTCGTAGCACAGCGTCGGTATCTCGATGCCGCAATCGGCGCAGAGATCGAGAATCTTCTGTCCGGGGAAGCCGTAGACTTCCTTTCCGTTGAGTATGACCTTGATCGTTCTTTCCATGGGTATTCGTGATCCTCCCTTACTCGACCGATATCGCCTGGACCGGACAGACTTTCCGGCACAGACCGCAGCGGATGCAGATATCGTCGTGGATCATGTGGGCCTTTTTGACTTCCCCCGTGATCGCGGAAACCGGGCAGTTGCGGGCGCACTTCGTGCAACCGATGCACTTCTGCGGGTCGATGACGTAGTGGATCAGCTTCGTGCAGACTTTCGCGGGACATTTCTTATCCCTGATATGCGCTTCGTATTCGTCCCGGAAGTATTTGAGTGTCGTCAGGACGGGGTTCGGCGCCGTCTGCCCCAGGCCGCAGAGCGACCCCTCCTTGACCTGCAGCGCGAGTTCCTGCAGGAGGTCGAGGTCTTCCATCTTTCCTTGGCCGTTCGAGATCCGTTCGAGAATCTCGAGCATCCGCTTCGTACCGATGCGGCAGAAGGGGCATTTGCCGCAGGACTCCTTCTGGACGAATGAGAGAAAGAATTTGGCGACGTCGACGATGCACGTCGTTTCGTCCATGACGACCATGCCGCCCGAGCCCATGATGGCTCCGGTCGCGTTGATCGACTCGTAGTCGACTGGAGTGTCGAGGAGCGATTCGGGAAGACAGCCGCCCGAAGGGCCGCCGAGCTGCACGGCCTTGAATTTCTTGTCGTCGGCGATTCCGCCGGCGACATCGAAGATGACTTCGCGAAGCGGCATTCCCATCGCGACCTCCGCGAGCCCGCCCTTTTTGATCTTGCCGGCGAGCGCGAAGACCTTGGTGCCGCGGCTCCTGCCGACGCCCATAGCCGCGAAGGCGTCGGCGCCGTTGAGGATGATCCACGGGATATTCGCGATAGTCTCGACGTTATTGATGTTCGTCGGCTTGCCGAAGACGCCGCTCTGCGCGGGAAAGGGGGGACGAGGGCGGGGCATTCCGCGCTTTCCCTCGATGGAGGCGATCATGGCCGTCTCCTCGCCGCAGACGAAGGCTCCCGCGCCCTCCTTGATGTGGATGTCGAACGAGAAGCTCGTCCCGAGAATGTTCTTCCCGAGGAAGCCGCGTTCGCGCGCCTGTTCGAGCGCGACGTTCAGATGCTTGATCGCGAGCGGGTATTCCGCGCGGCAGTAGATGATGCCTTCATCCGCACCGATCGCGTATCCGCCGATCGCCATTCCCTCGAGAACGCTGTGCGGGTCGCTTTCGAGGACCGAACGGTCCATGAACGCGCCCGGATCGCCCTCGTCCGCGTTGCAGACGAAATATTTCTTGTCGCTCTGCGACTGGCGAGCGAGCTTCCATTTGACGCCCGTCGGGAAGCCTGCGCCACCGCGTCCGCGGAGGCCGCTTTTCGTCACTTCCTCGATGAGATCCGGCTCTTTCATCGCGAGGGCTTTCTCGAGCGCCCTGTATCCGTCGCGCGCGAGGTACTCGTCGATCTTCTCGGGGTCGATAACGCCGCTGTTCCGGAGCACGATCCGGACCTGCTTGTCGATTCGGACGTTTTCGCAGGCGAACCCTTCGGGGTTCAGGATGAGGTTTTCCTCGAGGATCTTCCCCTGATCGACGTGCTCGCTCACGATCCGTTTCGCGACATCGCTGTCGACCTTCCCGTACGCGATGCTGACGCCGTTCCGCTCGACCTCGACGATGGGTTCCATATAGCACAGGCCGATGCAGCCGACCTTCTTGAGCTCGACATCGGAACGTCCCTCGAGGACCTTCCGGAGCGTCTCGTATATCGGGACCGCTCCCGCCGCGACGCCGCAGCTCGCGAGTCCAACCTTTACGATCGTCTTATCCATGTCGCAATCCCTCCGTGCGTCCCGTCAATCACGGGTTCTGTAGGATTCGAGAACATCCACGGCCTTTTCGGGAGTCAACCGGCCGTGGACCTCCCCGTCCACCATCATGACGGGAGCCAGACTGCAGCATCCGAGACACGCGACATACTGGAGCGAAAAGACGCCGTCGGATGTCGTTTCTCCCTCCGAAACGCCGAGATGCCGTTGCAGCTGCTCGCCGATCCGGGCGGATCCCTGAACGTGACAGGCGGTTCCGCGGCAGAGCCGGACGACATGTTTTCCTTCCGGCCGCATCCGGAACATGGCGTAGAACGTCGCTACGCCGAACAGTTCGGCCGCCGGAAGATCGAGTTCGCGGGCGACGTAATCCACCGCTTCTTCCGCGATATAACCGACGGTCTTCTGGATATCGGCGAGCAACGGGATGGCAACCCCCTTCTTGCCCCGATACCTCGTGACGATCGGTTCCAGTTTCGCCTCAAGCGAATCGAGGCCCTTCTGCGCAACTGGAGACATTCGCATACCCTCCTCAAAGCGTCGTTTCCCTCTAGGGAATGGGGTGCGCCATGGAAACACCCCTTTGTGAAAGAGCCGAAAAACATAGCATACACAAGTAGAGTATGATACCCGACCTGTCCGCTTCGGGCAACCCGACGGCGTCCCGGGGGTTTACGACATGCCCGAAGGGGGTATAATACGTTCCGTGACGCCCGCAAAAGGAACTCAATGTGAGAGGAGGAGTCGCAATGATTCGAGTCTTTTCCACCGCAACGTGTCCGTGGTGCACGAAGGCGAAGGAGTATCTCTCGAAGAAGGGAGTCGCCTTCGAAACCGTGGATGTCTCCGCGAATCGCGAAGCCGCGATGGATATGGTCAAAAAGACGAAGCAGATGGGAGTCCCCGTTATCCAGATCGGCGAGCGGTATATCGTGGGATACGACACGAAAGCCATAGACGAAGAGCTGGCGAAGGTCCGGCCTGGAGCCTGAAGATCGTGAGTACATCCCTGCTGCCGCGATTGCATTGGAAAGGGGCGTTTGCGCCTGGGGTTTCGCGGGATGACGTCGACGGCCTGACACCGCGTCTGAAGGCGGGGGCGAATGTTTTGTCGACCGGGAGTCGGGAGCGGCTTGCGGGGTACGGCTGGATCAGGTTGCCGTATGAGGACCCCGCGGAGATTCTCGCGGCCGGAGCGATCCTTTCGGAAAGCGACGCAATCGTCCAGATCGGAATAGGGGGCTCCGCGCTCGGGAATCTCATGTTGCACTCGGCACTTCTTCCCCCATACTGGAACGAGCTTCCAACGGCGGTGCGACGGAGGCCGCGGTTTTTCATGTCGGACAACCCCGATCCACAGGACGTCGAGACGATCTGGCGCCTTCTCGACCCGGCGCGTACGGACTTTATCGTCGTCAGCAAGTCGGGGAGTACCGCGGAGACGATGGCGAACTTTCTCTTCTTCCGCGGGAAGATGGAAGAAACTTTCGGGCCGGGAGCGGCGAGCCGCCGGTTTGTGGTCATCACCGACAGAAAACAGGGCTGCCTCAGGCCGTTCGTCG
>CALFXN010000111.1 GCA_937957815.1 uncultured Synergistales bacterium | reverse complement strand
AACATCCGCTCATCATGGGGCAGATCCTCCCGCCGTTTTCCAATTCAGAAGGCGATCGCGGACATAGCGAAGCATCATTACGAAAGATTCGACGGAAAGGGCCCCCGACGGACTCTCGGGGAGGGGAATCGATCCACATCGGGAGCAGGATGCCGGCATTGGCCGACGCGTACGACGCGATGACGTCTGTCAGGCCGTACAGAGACGCCCCCGGAATCGAAGATGTGACCGTCGGGATTCGGTAAAATCCCGGAAAGCAGTTCGATCCGGACGAGGGAAGGAGACTCGTCGATCTCTTGTGCCTCTCTTACCCATTTCATAAATTTGGTATATTTTAATGACGAAATTTTTAAATATACAAAAATAAATACGCATGTTAATATTCATAGGTCAGTAACTATACTTGCGCAATTGATTTTTTATAATTAAAAAATCAATTGCAACTATTGCCGAAATACTTGCTTGAATTTCAAAGCCATTCCCAGAGCCAACCTGGTCTCGGAGTCACGGAGAGACACATTGAGCACTTTTTCGATGCGTCGCTTTCGAAACAGAACGGTCTGGCGATGTACATAAAGTTGTTCTGCCACTTCTTCCAGATTGTTCGACTGCATGATTTTCGTCAATGTATTTTCAAGATCTGTCCCATGGGTACGATCGTATTCCTCCAGCCTCCCCAGAGTCCGACTTATGAAATCATTCACATGCTCTTTATCCAATACAGCCGGGAAAAATTGAAATACTCCGATGTCCAGATAATGGTGAATACACACGCCGGGTTCCAGCTTCTCTCCCAATTCGGCTGCGGTGCGAGCCTGTCCGTATACTTTGGCAAGATTCCAGAAAGTATTCTCATGGAATTCGGCGATTCCAATGCAGATCTCAGTTTCCGGAGCGTATTCGTCTATCGCTCCCTGCCAGCTGCTTGCCTGCTCTCGTTCTTCGAGTTGAATATCACGCACGTCGTGAAGAGCCGGAACTAAAACTGCGATACCTTCCTTGCTTTCCCACGCGATGACCTCGGAATTCCCGGCGAGAAGTCCCATCAAATCGTCGATCGCCGCATGCGTTTTTCTTTCTCGCTCCCGCGGCATTTCCTGGGAGTCCAGAGATCCTTTGAAAGCGATCAGAAAGCATGAGAAATTCCGCCCCAGATTCAGCCTCACCTGCCACGCCTGATCCAATACTTCACGCGATGGAGCGATCCTGCCTTCTATCAGACCATTCAGCAGGTCGTTCCTCCGTTGTCTCGCATATGCCGGATCGGACATTTTTTTCATTTTATTTTGTTCAGTAACATCAAGCATATTGCATGCAACCGTACTTTTATTTGATATTTTATATGCAATAGGGACAATTCGCACAGAGAAACATCTGCTTCCCAACTCCGAGATTAATACGAATTCATCAAATTGAGGAGTTTTATTATCAATAGCACTCTTTACTTTTTGGATTAACTTTTGCGATATTTCTATCGGAAATAGATCACATATATTTCCCCAAGACAATTCTCTAGAAATATTTAAAGATAATAATTTATTTTCATCGAAAATTTCTATAATATTCCCAAGTTCATCGAGTATCATTCCGGCTCCCGGCATTGATTTTGAGAATTCTCTCAGGCGAACTACTATATCTTTTTCCGTTTTATCTCGTTCACTCTGCTGGGTAATATCTTCAATTCTCCCTAAAATATCACTTGATCGACCATCCGAGTTTTTCAATGTAACGCCGCTCACTCTGATCAACCGGATCTCGCCATTTGACAAGTGAGCATGTACTTCTTCGGAAAAATAACTGTTATTGCGAAAAAGCGATAGAATTCCCTTCTTGATTTTTTTTACATCATCCGAAGCGGAACGAGAATACAGTATTCTGTAGGATTCTCTTTCAAGCTCTTCCCTGCTGACTCCGAATAACTCCAGAATTCCATCCGAACATGTGAATTTTCTGGTCGTCAGGTTTATTTTCCAGCTGCCCGTCTTTCCCAATCTCTCCGCCTCGATAAGCTGTTGTTTCATTTCGGATCGTTCGGAAACATCCATAACCGCTACGATGATTTTTTCGACGATGCCGTCGGAAGAACGAATGGGCGCGTATACTCCGTGAGTCCAGATTTTTTTCTTCGATCCAGCCCTTTGATATTGATCAAGAAAATCCATGGTTTTTCCCTGCAGCGCTTCAAGAAACATTCGAGTATGCTTTTCGCGCAATTCCGGCGCAATCGCGTCGCCGAAGGGACGCCCCTGGATCTCCTGCCTGTCAATTCCCCAGAAATCGGCAAATCGCTGATTCACCTGGAGAAGCGTGCCGTCATAGTTGATGCAGCACAGAAAACAGGGCGCCGCATCAATAAATAACCGCAGGGACTGCTCTCTTTCGGCCAACCGGCGGCACAAATCCGCCGGATGTCCATGCTGGTCGAGTCTCCTGCTGATGCCTGCCGCTTCTATGCCTCCATTCATACGGCGAAACAGGCAGACTGCGATTTCGACCCATACGGTTGTTCCACCTCTGCACGGTTGCTCCACGGTCTCGATGAACTGAATCTCACGAGTCAGAGAGTGGGACAGAGACGCAAGCCATTCCGGTATATGCTCTTTAATTCTTTTATAAGAATCAGGCATAAGCAGCTCTTTCATTCCGCGACCGACAATCTCTTCCGGATCGAATCCTCGAACCTTTTTCACAGATGGGCTGACATCGAGCACCGTCATCGTTTCCAGGTCGAATCGCCAGATGACGTTATCGAATACTTTCGTCATCATGGAGTACAAAACCCTCTGACGCCGCAATTTCTCTATCCGAACCGACTTTATGTCGTCGTTTCCAGCTGTTTTTCTTTCATCTCGTGTCCCGTCCATAGCGTACGCCGCCCCTTGTGATTAAAATCTATTTTAAACAATCATAAGAATTTTAATGCTTTGATATTTTTATTTCAAAACAATAACTCCAATAACTTTTATATATTTTAGATCTCATTAAAATTATTTAGTAAAAGTGAGAAAATATACCTTGTGATCAAAATTCTATCATCTCAGGCCACGTCCCGAGTTTTATTCAATATATGACTCAAGATACAATTTCACGGACATATTTTTATACTGATAGAACAACTTGACCTTGAGATACGGCGAACGACAATAGGGATACTGACCGTCGCAAAGTGTTGTTTGATCGTAGTGTGGAGTTTCGAATCCGAAAATGTTTTTAAAAAAAACCGGATTATGCGCATCGGAAAGCCAAAAGGAGGAGTGCATCCGAGAGATTCCCAGAAAAACAGAACCCGATCCGATCCGACTCCTGTACCCGTATTTCTGAAAGCTCCGGGTTCAATCGGGCGAATGTGATCCTGTACCCCGCAAGCAGAAACATGCCATAGAAAACTTCGACAATCGACGGAGGCGGAAAAATGACGATACGAGGAAAATTGATTTCGATGGCCGCAGTCGTCCTGCTGGTGATTGCGACGATGGCTGGCTTTACCTATTACCGCAGCGATTCGCTGATGCGCGATCAGGTGAACTCCGCCGGCATGGAGATAGTTAAAGGCGCGGCCGATATCATCGACGGAAAGTTCGACAGAATCCAGGGAGTCGTTCGTACGGCGGCCGTCTCCGTGCAGTATGCGGCGACGCAGCTCGGCGTGAGCGACGACGCAGGTCTCCAGAGGATCGCCGTGAACCTCGCGCAACAGACGAAGTCTGACGGCGTTCTCGATATATACATAGGCAACGAGGCGACCGGCAGGCTTTCGGACGGCACCGGCTGGAAGGAGCCCGCCGGGTACGACGTGCGCTCGCGCCTGTGGTACAAGCAGGCGGTCCAGGCAGGCAAGGACCGGATCATTTTCACCGATCCCTTCAAAAGCATGATCACCGGGAACACGGTGATTCTGGCCGCAACGACAATAAACGACAGGGAAGGAAAACTGCTCGGCGTCGTCGCGGGGGAAATGGACATCGCCGCCATGAACGAATTCGTCGTGAATCTGAGGATATTCGGCAAGGGAAGCGGCCTGATGACTCTCAGGAACGGACTTCTCGCGGCGTACCATATCAAGGAGGATGTCCTGAAAGCGAACATCACTACGGACCCGAAGCTTCCCGAAGCCGTTCGGAATATAGGAAAGAAAATGATCGCCGGGAACATCGGATTCGAGTCCTATACGTATCAGGGCGAGGAACGCCAGATGTTCTTCGCGCCGACGCAGCGCGGATATTCCCTCGGCGTCCTCTTCCCCGTGTCGGAGATCACGGCGATGGTGCGGGGGCTGACGACGATTCTGCTCGCGATAGCGGCCGTCGCGCTCGTCATCACCGGCGCCGTCATTTTCTTCATCGTCAGGAGCCTCGCGAGGTCGATCGGAACGATGGGGACGGTTACGGAGAAACTGGGAGCGGGGGATCTGACCGTCAGCTACGACGATTCCGGGAAGGACGAGATCGCGCAGATCTCCCGCATCCTCAACGGAATGGTCGCTTCCCTTCGCGAGGTCATGACATCCATCCGACATGAGGCCGAAGAAACGTCCCAAAGGGCGGAAACGCTCGCCTCCCTCTCGGAGGAAAGCCTCTCGTCGATGGAGGAAGTGTCCGGTGCGGTCGAAAAGGTCCAGAGCATGGCGGAACAAAGTTCGGCGGCCCTCGAGGAAACGAACGCCTCGATCGAGGAAATCGCGTCGAGCGCCCAGTCCGCGGCCCGGACCGCGAGCGACGGGGCGAAGGAAGGAACGGAAGTCTCCGAAGGGACGGGACACGCCGTCGAAGAAGTGAGCGCCGTTATCGAAGACATCGGGAAGGCGGAAGGGGAATCGGAGAAGAGCATCGAACGGATCAGGGCGCTCGCGAAGTCGGTGGACGACATCTCCGGATTCGTGGCGACGATCACGTCGATCGCAGACCAGACGAACCTGTTGGCCCTGAACGCGGCGATCGAGGCGGCGAGGGCCGGAGAGGCCGGGCGGGGCTTCGCGGTCGTCGCGGAAGAGGTCAGGAAGCTTGCGGAGGAATCGGCGCGCGCGGCGCAGGAAGTCGACAAGCTCATCGAAGGGCTTCAGAGGCATTCCGGCGACTCCATAACCGCGACGGAAACCACGGGGAGGATTCTCGGCGAGACGATGAAACGGGCGTCCGGGACGCAGGAGAAACTCACGGAGGCGCTGGCGGCGACCAAGAAGATGGTCGAGGCGATCCAGAGCATCGCGGCGGTGTCGGAGGAGCAGGCGGCGTCAAGCGAGGAGATGACGAGCGCGGTGCAGAGCGTGACGGAGGCGACGGGGAACGTCGTCGAATCGGTCGCGTCGATCGGATCCGCGTCGCGGGAGACGACGAAGGCGGCGGAGTCGATCGCAAAGGAGGCGCAGGAGATGGCCGCGACGGCCGAGAAGTTGCAGAAGCTCGTGGGACGTTTCGTCGTCGACGACTCCTCGAACGGACTCCTGCCGAAGAAATGAAGACCGACGGGGAATCCGGACGTTTTTCAGCGATCGTCGCGGTTCGGCAACCGACGGGGAGGGAGTGAAGATGGTGGAGCATCAGCTGGTGGTATTCGGCCTGGGCAGCGAAGAGTTCGGAATCGACATTTCGCAGGTCCGCGAGATCGTTCGTCTCCAGAACATCACGGCAATTCCGCAATCCCTCGATTTCATCGAGGGTATCGTGAACCTTCGCGGCCAGATCGTCCCGATCGTCGACCTGTGCAAGCGTTTCGAAACGAAAAACGGGAGAAACGCGGACGAGTCGCAGCGGCGAATCATCGTGGTGAACATGGGAAACCAGAACATCGGAGTCCTCGTGGACGGAGTGTCGGAAATCCTGCGGATTCCGGAAGAATCCGTCGAGCCGACGCCGCCGATCGTTGCGAACGGAGTCTCGTCGGACTTCATTCGCGGAGTCGCGAAGGTCGAGAACCGGCTGATCATCATTCTGGATCTTGATCGTATTTTCACGTTGGAGGAAAAAGGAGCGCTCGAGAGAAGACGCGCAGGGGACGGATAATCTCAGGAGAAGGATGACATCGGGAAAAGCAGGCCGCACGGCGCACCGTGCGGCCTGACGGCAAATCCGGACTTCGCGCTTCTTTCGCCCTAGAACACGGGAACCTTCAGCTCCGACGGGTCCGCCCTCACGAACTTTTTCGACACGTCCCCGCAGTAATCGGGATCGTTCTTCCCCAGATCGAGCTTCATCGCCGTGGCCCCCTCCGAGAGGTCGAACGACGAAAAGTCCGCCCAGATGAGGAACGGGCTCGTCGTCGACTCGTAATAATAGACCCCGTTCGTCGAATCGGCGACGACCCTCCAGATCGTCGCGGCGATGTACGGGTTCTTCGGGTCGACCGACACGCTGAACGGCTGCGACGCGTTCCGGGTCACGCTGAGGACTCCCGCGACCGCCTCCCGCAACGTATTCGGTTTGGGGAGGTACTTCATGTAGTACGCGGCGCGAACGAACCGGTCGAGCGAATCGGCCGTCCCGGGGAGCGGCCTGGTTCCTCCGAAGCCCCTGTATTTCCCGAGGTTTTCCTGTTGCTTTTCAAACGTCGGACGGTTCGTCATGATCGTGTAGTTCCGGTCGTGGTGGATGAGCGGCTTGCCGCCGACGTACTCGACGATCGCAGAGTCCCCGGAAGAATCCGCGAGGGAGAGGTGGAGCGTGGCTTCGGACATCGTGACGCCGACCTTCGGGATGTCCATCGGAACCTTCATCCCCACGATCTGGTACTGCGCCGACCGCATCGCCTTCACGGCCTCGCTCACGGTCTCGCAGGTGTCGAGGACGTACTGCGCCCACAGGGCGACGGAGAGCCCGGGAACGTCCTTGCGTCTCTTTCCGTAGTCGCTTTCGTCGAGCCACAGCAGGTTCGCCACGAGGCCCCTTTCGTTCATCCCGTCGGCGACGAAGGCGTTGTTTCCGACGACGGAGGCCGCGACGATGCTTCCGTATTTCGATTTCCACACGAGGGAGTTCTCCCCGGGGAGGCCGTCGCGGTGGAGTCCGCGCGGAAGGGCCCACAGGGAGATCGCCGTCTTTTCGGGCCAGTCCATGTTTCTGCCGACGAGGACGGCCTGTCCGTTCGAGGACGAAAGCACGCGGCTGCACGCGGTCGCGGCGACGCCCGTCGCGGCGAGGATGACGGCCGCGAGAAGGATGATCGTGAACATGGAACGAGACGCTGTACCGTTATTGCGCATTGCTCTGCCTCCTTGTCATCGCATCCGGGAGGGATGCCCCGGATGCCGCGGTGATCGATTTCGGAACGGCGCGACCGGGATGAATCCGGGCTGCGTCATGGTGGACGGACCGTTCTGAAGCGCTTCACGGCGGATGCTTCAGGCATCGGACGTCACCGTCCCGGACGTTCGCGCGGAGACGAGCCGGACGAAAACCTCGACGATCTCCGGGTCGAAGATCGTTCCGGCCCCCTTCCGGATCCGGTCGAGCGCTTCCTGCGGGGCGAGGACGTGTCCGCCATCCTCTTCCGTCATCGAGACGAAGCTCTCCGCGATCCGGACGATCCGCGACGCAAGGGGGATTTCCACGCCGCTGATGCCTCTGGGATACCCGGACCCGTCCCAGTTCTCGTGATGGTTGAGGACTCCTTCGGCGAGATCGAGCGTATCGTCGAAAAGGTTGAGGATCCGGAACCCCACGACGGGGTGCTGCTGGAACGCCTCGATTTCCTCCTTCGTTCTCGGAGTGCGAACGTGCGCCGTGCCGCCGGTCAGGGCGATCTTCCCGATGTCGTGCAGCAGACCGGTTTCCCGGAGTTTGCGGATCTCGGTCTCGGGCATTCCCATCGCCGTTCCGATTTCCCGGCACAGACCGCTGACGAGAAGGGCGTGCCGCTTCTCCCAAGGGTTCTCCGAATGGAACGTTTCGACGATCGTGTCGATCATACCGGAGGCGACAGCCTTTCGATCCAGCGTCTTCGTCCGGTACATCGCGTCCTCGGCGTTCCTGAGCGTCTCCTCGATGGACTGCCGGGCCTCCGTCTTCGTGTCGAATCCCACGGAGACGCTCGCCCTGATCGCGACGATCGTCTCCTTCGCGAACTCGCGCCCGATCCGCTCGACGATCCGCGCGGCCTCCTCCGGTTCCGTCTTCGCGAGAAGGATCGCGAACTCGTTGCCGCCGACGCGGGAGATCACGTCGCTCTCCCGGCAGACGCGCCTGAGGATCCCGGCCGCCTTCCGGAGAAGTTCGTCCCCGGCGGCGTGTCCGAAGATGTCGTTCGTGAGCTTCAGGCCGTTGACGTCGCCGAAGACGATCGAGACGGGCAGATTTTCCGGGACGTCGATCCTGCGGAGTTCGCTCTCGAAGAACATCCGGTTGCTCAGCCCCGTCAGGACGTCGTGGAGACTCAGGTAGCCGATGCGTTCCTCGTTTTCGCGCCGATCGGTGTCGTCGAGGAAGGTGACGACGGCGCCGACGATCTCCCCGTCCCTGAACTGCGGATACGAGAAGTATTCGACGTAGAAACAGGTTCCGTCGGCTCTCCGGAAAACCTCTCCGTCGACATGGATCCCCTCGCCGGACGCGAACGCGCGGAAGATTCTGCACTCCTGCGATGAAACCGGCGTCCCGTCGGGACGGGAGTGGTGGATCGCGTCGTGCATGTTCCGGCCGATCAGGTCGGACTCGCGGGCGTACCCGAGCATTTTCAGGCCGCTCGCGTTGCGCCGCGCGCCGTAGTATTCTCCGGCTTCGGAACCGTAGCTGAAGCTGTAGACGAACTCCGGCTGCGCGCGAAGAACCCCGGTGAAGAAGCGCTCCCGCTCCGCGGCGTCATCGAGATCGACGACACCGCTTTCTATGGCGGCCCGGTGGACTTCGTTCATCGACAGCGGCGTCGCGAGATGCGAGTCGATCTTTCCGAAGATGTCCTCGTTCATGTCGAGCGCGAGTTTTTCCGACACGCTCCGCGCCGAAGAAAACCAGTTCGAGAACACGATGAAGCCGACGGAGGCGGTCGTGATCGCCATGAGTGCGACGAAAACGACGACGATGACGCTTCTGATCGACATATCCCGTGTCGCCACGCCGCCACCTCCGCTTCGCGCGTGGAATTCCACCCGCCTTCCGTCGCTCTTCCGTGCACCGCACGATCACGAAGCAGACAGGCCGGACGTCACGCGCTTTCCGTGCCGTATGACGCGTATTGTAGCAAAAACGCGCCGATCCCGGAGATTCTTCCCGGTGGGCCGCGAACGCGGCGCCGTCCGAAGGCCCGATGGTGTATTCTTGAGAAACGCTTCGACAAGCGTCGCGGAAGCTTGGGAGTTGTTTCTCCTGCACCCGAGATGTGTGGTCTTTTCTTCAGAAGATGGGAGTGATGCCGAAATGACGGAATCCGGACAATCCCGGACGCAGTTCAGCGAAGAGGACCGGACCGCCCTGGTCCTTCTGCGGCATCTGTGCGCGACCATCGGGAAGATCGGAAGAGCGTCGTGTAGGGAAAGAGTGTAGATCTCGGTGGT
>CALFXN010000110.1 GCA_937957815.1 uncultured Synergistales bacterium | reverse complement strand
TTTATGCTCGTGCGCTTGTTCTTGAGGAAATTATAATATTTTTTAAGTTTATAGTAGCAGGTCGATAAAAATTCGCGGTCCTTGCCGTAAAGGTAAACCGTCCAGGCCGCCAGGAATATTACGGGCGGGTTCGTGCGGTCCGACGAATAATCGTCGAGTACGAACTGCGGAATGCGCCCCGAATCGTCCATATAGGAGATCATCTTCAACACGAGATCGGCGGCGAGTTCCGTGTTGAAAGGCGCGGCAATGATCGCGGCGAAGGTGATTCTTCCCTCGTGATCGCCGAAGGACCATCGACGGCGGCGGCAGTCAAGATGCTGTGTCCCGAAATGGCGGTTGCATGTTCGTTCGGAACGGCGAATCTGCCGACTGTCTACGAAGCCCTGCGGAAGCGTTTCCCTGACCGTGAAATCGTGATCGCGTCGGACTCCGGGACCGAAGAGCTTGCGGCGAAGTGCAAGGGTGCTCTCGCTGTGATCCCTTCGGCGGCGAAAGGCAATTACGACTGGAATGACCTTTGCGATGAACTCGGTTCCGAAGAGGCGCGGCGACAGTTTACGCAGAAGCTCGAATCGGCCCGGGCAAAAGCGCCGAAGCGCATCAATCCGCTTTCCCTGCTGTGCGGACCGTCACCAGACAAGGCCGTTCCACCGGGAACCGTCTGGCTCTTTCCT
This sequence comes from uncultured Synergistales bacterium, assembly GCA_937957815.1. Taxonomy (GTDB): domain Bacteria; phylum Synergistota; class Synergistia; order Synergistales; family Aminobacteriaceae; genus CALFXN01. Next base: position 1,283 of record CALFXN010000110.1, on the reverse strand, counting down.
CGTGGACATCTGTCCGTTCTCGCGTCTGATCCCGGCGCGGGGAAGTCGATGCTTATGGCGAACGTCGCAGCGGATCTGTCCCGAGGTGGAAGGATCATCGGCGGGAAAGAGGAACCGGCGCGAAAAATCCTGTATCTGAACGGCGAAGCGGGAAAATCGCTCTTCGATGCTCGCTTCCGTCTCGGTGGATGGTCGTTCAATCCGGACAATCTGAAAGTCGTGCATCTGGAAGAAGCTCAGGCGTCGGAGATTGCGCTTGAACTCGACAGTGAGAAGGGCAGGCAGACGATTGAGGCCCTTGTCGAATCGGCGCGTCCCGACCTGCTGATTGTCGATAGCCTCATAGCGTTCTTCAGCGGCGATCAAAACGACGCTCAGGCAGTGCGCGACGTGACAGTATTTTTGAAGCGACTCGCGGCGAAATATAACATGAGTGTCGTTTTGGTGCATCACCTGAGAAAACGCGCCCTACGTGATACGGGCGTCGAGGTCACGCTGAACGAAATACAAGGGTCGAATGCTCTACTCAAGCTCGTGTCGCTTGTCGTGGGGATCGAGACGCGGAAGGACGATAACGAAGACGAGACTACCATCCGCGTTGTTCGCCCGTTGAAAACGTGGAGCCGACCATTCCCTCCGTTCGCGTTTAGGTTCGAGGATGGAGACGACGATTCTTTCCGACTTATATTCGACCATGAGCCGGTTCTGGCGGGGGACCACGGAAAACGCGGCGCGTGGGAAGCGTTATCACGCGCATTCGGACATGGGGAGCCGTTCTCCCGCGCGGCGGTCGAAGACATGTGTCAGATATCGGACGGGCTCGCGCGGAGGTATCTGCGAGACTGGGTAGCCTCCGGGAAGTTGACGCGAGAAGGAAACAATCGGGCTACGGAGTACCGGGTCGTTTCTTCCTCTCGGGAGCTTCCCGGTACTACTCCTGATATTCTAAAAAAAAGTACCGGCAAGAGAGAATCATCAGTGATACCAACGATCCCTGCCGGTACACATGGTACCGGCAAAGTACCGGCAAAGTACCGGCAAAATGGGGGAGATTCGGAAAAGCCGGTGATACCAACGATCCCTGCCGGTACTTTTGCGAGTACCGGCAGCGATTGTTCCAGTGCAACGGTTCCGGCGTTTGCCGGTACTTTTTCTGGGTGTACCGGCAAGGATTCTGTACCGGCAGAGAGCCCCGTCGAAGCGCCGAAGATCGAGCAAAGTTTTTCTTCTCGCGGCGCATCGACTCCCCTGCCGCTGGTCGAGACGGAAGAAACTTTTCCGGA
>CALFXN010000109.1 GCA_937957815.1 uncultured Synergistales bacterium | reverse complement strand
ACATCATCTCGTGCCACACGGTCTACGGCGGGACGCACGCGCTGCTGACCAAGGTCTTCACCGAATTCGGCATCAGACACACGTTCGTGAAAAAGATGACCGTCGACGAACTCGACCGTGCCGTGACGCCCGAGACGAAGGCGGTCTACTTCGAGACCGTCTACAACCCCACGCTCGAAATCCCCGACTTCGAACCGATCGTGAAGTGGGCGAAGGCGCGCGGCATCACGACGATCATCGACAACACCTTCGCGTCGCCCTACATCTTCCGGCCGCTCTCGGTCGGCGTCGACGTCGTCATTCACAGCTCCACGAAATACATCAACGGGCACGGCGACCTCATCGGAGGCATGATCGTCGGGCAGGCCGACTTCGTCGACAAGATCCGAAGCGGCATCTACCAGGAACTCGGACCGGTCCCCGCGCCGATGAACTGCTACTTCACGTTGCGCGGGCTCAAGACGCTGCATCTGCGAATGCGCGAGCACTGCGCCAACGCGACGGCGTTCGCGCAGCACTTCCGGAACCACCCGCTCGTCGAACGGGTCGTCTTCCCCGGCCTGCCGGAGGACCCGAGCCACGCGAACGCGGTGAAATACTTCCGGCCCGGCTGCTTCGGGGGCATGGTCTCGCTCGTCGTGAAGGGCGGCGTCAGGGAGGCGCAGACGGTCATCAACAACCTGAGGATGGCCCACTACTGCGTGAGCCTCGGCGACCTCGACACGCTCGTCCAGCAGCCCGCGACGATGACGCACGGCAAGATCGATCCCGACGAGCGCCGGAGCATGGGCATCCCGGACAGCATGATCCGCGTCTCGCTCGGCGTCGAGGACATCGACGACATCATCGCCGACTTCGAGCACGGCCTCGCCGCGCTGAAGGCGTAGCCGACGGGGCGGCCCGCACGATGGAGAAGCGCTACCTCTGCGCGGACGCGGGAACAACGCACCTGAAACTGGCGCTCCGGGACGAGTCCGGACGCACGCTCGGCCGCTATGCGACGCGACTCGAAAGCCGCGTCGCGGAGGACGGATGCAGCGAGATGGACATGGACGCGCTCTGGGAGGCGTTTCGCGGCGGCGTCGACGCGCTCGGGCGCGAGAGCGCGGAGAACCTCGCGGCCCTCGGGAATCTTTCGGGCATCGGAATCTGCGCGCAGGGCGACGGCCTCTGGGCGATCGGTGCGGACGGCCGTCCGGTCGGTCCCGCGATCCTCTGGAACGATACGCGCGCTTCCGACCTCATGCCCGAAGTCGAACGGCTTCTCGCGCCGCGCTATGCGGAGTCGCGCACGGCGGCGCAATTCTCGGGCGCGAACGCGGTGTTGCTGCGTTTTCTCAAAATGAACGATCCGGAGCGGTATCGGCGCATCGCTTCCGTTCTGCACTGCAAGGACTGGCTCAACTACAGACTGACGGGGCGGATCGGGACGGAGCGCACCGATGCCGGGACGAGCGTCTTCAGCCGAACAGCGGAAACATACGACGAAACGCTGCTGCGGCTGCTCGGCATCCCGGAGGCGGCGGCATGGCTTCCTCCGGTCCTCGCCTCGGACGCCGTTATCGGCCGGACGATCGAAGGGGCGCTGCCGCACGTGAGCGCCGGTGTTCCGGTGATCGCCGGCGGCCTGGACCTCGCCGCCGCCGCATTCGGACTGGGCGTTCGGGCGGCGGGGCAGACGCTCTGCATCCTGGGAACGACATTCTGCGTGCTGCAGGTGGTCGATGACGCGACCGTCGCCGAATGGCCGAAAATCGGCAGCGTCCTGTACAGCCTGGTTCCGGGGCGCAGCATCCGGCTGCTCGCGTCGCTCAACGGCAGCGCCGTCCTCGAATGGGGACGCCGGATCATGGGCGGGCCGGGCATCGAAGACGCGGAGCGCGAGGCGTCCGCCGCCCCGGCGGGGTGCGGCGGCGCGGCGTTCGTCCCCTTCCTCTACGGCGAACGGGCGCCCTTCAGGGATCCGGGCGCGTGCGGAGCCTTCGTCGGCCTTCGTGCGCACCACGACAGGGGGTGCATGCTTCGCGCGATGTACGAGGGGTTGGCCGCGGCGATGCGACTGTGCGCCGAATCGCTGCCCACATACCCCCGACGCGTCGTCGTCACCGGCGGCGCGTCGAACAGCGACCTGCTCTGCCGGATTCTCGCCGATACGCTTGAAGCCACCGTCGAGCGGGTTCGCGTGAGCGAACCGGGAATCGAGGGGATCTTCTCGCTGCTTGCCGGGCGGCGCACGGAGCGCGAAAGCGATGCGGAGCGCTTCCGCTTCGCTCCCGGAAACGCGGGCGTCCCCCGCGACGCGATCGACCGTCTCCGCGCGCATTCCCGGAGAAGCGACGCGTCCGGACGGGGCGGCGACACTCGCACGGTTCATATACCAGAGAGAACAGAGGGCTATTGATGGCTGACGAAAGAGAAACGAATACGCGATACAGGATAGCGGTCACTGCGGATATCACGCCCCCGTACTTCCGGAAGCTCAGCGAACTCGGCGACGTCGAAACGTGCGGCTGGGTCAAAACGGGAGTCCTGATGAGCGAAGAGGAACAGATCGAGCGCATGAAGGGACGCCAGATATATCTTGTGGGGTACGAGCGCGTGAGCGAACGGGTCGTGGCCAAACTGCCCGAACTGCGGCTGGTCGCCTGCGCCCGCGCCAATCCGGTCAACGTGGAGAGCGGCGCGCTTTCGCGGCGCGGCATCCCGCTCGTCTACACGCCGGGGCGCAACGCGGTCGCGGCCGCGGAGTTCACGATCGGGATGATGCTCTCGGAGGCGCGGCACATCGCGCGGGCGCACCACGCGCTGAAAACGGGCCGGTACCTCGGCGCACCGTCGGCGGACGTCCTCGAGACGCCGGAGCGCGACGACGTGGTCTGGAATCTGAGCGGAGACTCGCCCTACAAGCTGTTCCACGGCTTCGAACTCAGCGACAAGACGCTCTCCCTGCTCGGATTCGGGCACATCGGCAGGATGGTCGCGCACTACGCGCTGGCGTTCGACATGCGGATCCTGTCCTACGATCCGTACGTCGATCCGGGAGAGGCCGCGGCGCTCGGGGTGACGCTCGTCGACCTGCCGACGCTCTACCGCGAGGCGGACTTTCTGAGCGTCCATTGCAAGGTGAGCCCGGAGACCGAGGCCATGGTCGACGCCAGCGCCTTCGCGCTCATGAAGACGACGGCGATCATCGTCAACGCGGGCCGCGCGTCCATCGTCGACCATGCTGCACTTCTCGACGCGCTGCAAAAC
>CALFXN010000108.1 GCA_937957815.1 uncultured Synergistales bacterium | reverse complement strand
TTCTTCTCTCTTCCGCGCTCGGACAATTCCGGGACGACCTTGCCGCAAACAGGAACGTTCTTCATGCGGACGTGAAGGCGGCATGGAAAAAGAGGGACGTTGCGATTCCCGAGCCGAATTTCGAAGACATCGCCCGCGAGGTCAAGCTGTCGGTGACTGCTGCATCGACGAAGATGGCGACTGATTCCGTGTCGGTTGCGGCTCTTTCGTTTCTGGGCGGCTTTCTGATCGAAGAGATTACGGAAACTATCGCGAGGGCTGTCCTTGAACGAGCGTTTGCGCATATGGCGACATCCGCGGTTCTCAAGGCCGTCTCGGCCGGAGGGACGACCGTAACGCTGACGGCCGGAGGAGGTGCAACAGGGGCTCCCGCTGGTCCGCTCGGTTCTGTCGTGGGAATGAGCGTCGGGGTTCTTTCGGGAATCGTCGCGGACTGGTATTTGACGGATCTTCTTGAGGAGAAGCTCGCGTCGGAGTGCGATGAGATGATCTCGGGCGTTACATCCCAGATTCTTTTCGGGACGGAAAGGACTCCGGGGTTGAAACGGATCCTCGCCGAGTCGATCGCCATTCTGAAAAACGCGGAAGAGAAGGCGCTCCGAAAGGCGCTTCTGGAGGCTGCACAATGAAGCGTGTCTTTTTGTCGGTTCTTGTGTTGTGTCTCTTCGCTCGTGATGTTCATGGAGGCATCGCCGCGAAGGGAGCGAGGGAAATCATGGAAATGATCGCGGAAAAGGGGTCGAGGGAGGCGCTTCAGGAACTCTCCGAATCCGGCGGAAAGAAGGCTTTGCGGGAATCCGCCAAAAAGACGACACTTGAAACCGGAAATGACTCTGTCCGGAAGATGCTCCATTTCGCCGGAACGGCAGACGTCTCGCCATTGAAGAAGATCGGCTGTTCCCCCGCACTTTTCAGCGAAGCCCTCGATGCGCTTCCCGAGGAGTTGGTCGAACGCGCCTTGAGGAGTCTTCGGCGTGATCCCGAACGGATGGGGCGTCTCGTCTCGCGATACGGATCGAAGGGGCTCGAAGTTGCAGCGAAGCATCGGGGGGTTGGAGCGGATATCGTCGAGAAACTCGGGAATGACGGCGTCAGGATGGCCGCCGACATCACGGAAGATCATGCGGTCACCCTCGCACGGCATGCGGATGACATTGCAGCCTTGCCGCCGGAATCGAGAAATCGGGTTGTCGATGCGATCGTCTCCGCTCCGGTGCGAGTCCTCGACTTCCTCGAAAATCACCCGCGGATTCTCCATACGGGCGCAGGAGTCGCGACAATCCTTTCACTCAAGGATGACCTTATCGGAAGGGAAGAAGAGTCGTCAACAGGACCGGACGGTTCCGCGACATACCGCCGTCTCGGTCTCCTCGACCGCGTTCTCGACAGGTTCGAGACTCCACTGTCGTCGCTGATTCTTGTTGTTTCGCTTGTTCTCTCGGCATGGGGAGCCGTCAAGGTCTGGGGCGTCTATCGCCGCGAGCGCATTCGGATCGAAACCGAGGAAAGAGTGCATGAGGATCCGTACGAGTAGCTGAACGTCTTTCCCGGACAGGGCTCCATTCATAACGGCAGCCCATCCGGCAGAAACGAAAAAGAGGGGAAGTCTTCGGACTTCCCCTCTTCCGCAGCCACTAATGCGGTTACTCATTTCTTGTAGAGCATCACGAACTCCGGGGCATCTCCGGAGTCAGCATTATCAACAGTTGAACACACTTGCGTTAGGTCATCATCCGTAGAGAAAGGGTAACATTCTGCTTCCTCTCCGCATTGAAGGAGATCGACATCGTCAAGCCCATCGTATTCCGGTGCTTCCAGGATCTTCCGCGGTATCGTAAAAAAGCCGAATCCTGTATATATCTTCATTGCGAATAAGGCCGAAAAATCATAATACACTACGAGTTTCAATATCCGACACGGCGGAGTTTCCGCTTGGACTCATGTCAAGATCCAAGCCCGGAGCATCCTGTTCCTGGGTCATATCCGCTTCGAGTTCCGTGTCGCAAGAGTCATCAAATTCGGATTCCGCCTGCGGTACGATCTTGTTCCGGAATACATCTTCAGGCGTTGCAATTACTACGTTCTCTTGCGGTACCGAATCGCTTTTCAGGATGATCGCTTCCGGGTGACCGACATTCGAATCGAATTCATCGACAGATCGGAAGAGCACACGTCTGAACTCCAGTCACGTGGCCTTAGCTCG
>CALFXN010000107.1 GCA_937957815.1 uncultured Synergistales bacterium | reverse complement strand
TCTCGAACCCCGTCACGGGCGAGGTGCCCGTCGCGTTCGTCATCGCCGACGAGTCCGCGGGACTCACGCAGGGCGACATCGTCGGGCGCTGCAAGTCGAAGCTCGCGCACTACAAAGTCCCGCGCAAGGTCCGGTTCGTCACGGAATTGCCGATGTCGAGCGTCGGAAAGGTGCTCAAGCGAAAGCTGCGGGAGATGATGGTCAAGGAGACAAAATCTCCTAGTTTATAAGCAATGAATATTTCGATGATACACCCTCTTCGTCTGACTGACAGTATTTGCATAATAATAAAGCTTGACTTACAGTTGTCCTGACTGCTGAAAAAACATACATTCCTAATGAACGGTCTGCAAACAACTGTCTTTTCTCCATAAGAAAGGCGGGGGGAGTCCGCTGTTTCTTTTGGTGTGCATATTCCCGTACTTTTCCCGTATGTTTTTGGCTTACTCCGGAAATATAATGTCTGAAATGCAATGAAGGCTCAAACAAAAACGAGGAGGTCTTGAACGAATGCGTGTTTCCTTTCCCAAAAAAGTTTTCTGCGTACTTTTTTTAGTCGCCATCGCTTCTGCCGGAACAGGTTTTGCGTCCGATTCATTTACTTTCGTCATTCCACCGGTATACGATCGTGCTTTTGACTTCCACGAGGACGTAGCTCGTGTACAATCTGGAGATGTTTTTTTTCTCATCGACTCTACAGGCAAAAGAGCTATTCCCGGGGATTTCAAAGGATTGACGAATATGTCGGAAGGTTTGGCCGGGGCAACGGCGGATAACGTTAAATGGGGCGTTATCGACAAGACAGGAAAATTCGTCATTGAACCGAAGTTCGGCAGAGTAGCGGTTGATGGGTTTTCTTCCGGCATGGCCGCCTTTCTCAAAGGAGCGAAGTGGGGATATACGGACGCAAAGGGGAACGTGAAGATCGAGCCACAATTTGAGTTTGCAGGTCGGTTCGAAGAGGGGTTGGCTCCTGTCAGCACAGCGTCTTCTTTTGTTTATATCGATATGACAGGAAAACCTGTTATCGCCAGCACGGATAGATTTGAATACGCATCCAATTTCAAAGACGGAGTTGCTGTCGTTCTCTCGAACAGGACAGTACGCTTCATCGACAAAACAGGGAAAGTACTCCTCAGCAAAGAGGGTCTGGGCGGATTCCCTTTCCAGAACGGCCTTGCGCCAATCATGCCCGAATTTGACGCATGCGGTTTTATCGACAGGACGGGAAATCTGGTCATCCCCGCGAAATACCCGATGGTTTGGCCGTTTTCGGAAGGGCTTGCCGCATTCAAAGATGCGAAAACAAATCTTTGGGGATATATTGATACAAAGGGTGCGGAAATCATTCCTCCGACTTTTGAAATGGCGTACTCCTTTATGAAATTGTCGGACGGAAAGATCTTAGCAGCTGTCAAGGAACCCAAGGGAAAATGGGGGTTCATTACACCTGTAAAATAATGGCCTGTTATCGAGAGGAGGATGTATCGTGAGGCGTCTGAATAAAAGTATTCCAACGGCGTTTTTTTTGCTGCTCGCCGCTTTTTTGTTGTGTGGCATCTCTTTCGCTTCAGATTGCGCAACCTCGGGACGCGGGTGAGGCCCCAATCCGGATCCCGTGGCGGATCCGATCAGTGATCTCGCGGCAACGCCTGGCCCTGCAAGCGCGACCTTGAGATGGACACCCCCGGCCGGGTGTACTGAAATAACGCTCTATTACAAGAAGACAACAACCGGAGCGCTTGCGACTGTTCCTGGCGCAACGATTACTTCCGCAATGAATAACTATACGGTACGAAATCTCGAACCCGGTGTCGTTTACGTGTTCTTCCTCGACGTCGTTGGAGGAGACAATCAAGGACGCTCAAACGAAGTAAGCGTGACTCCGCTTGCTACAGATCCCACTCCGACAGTTGTTCCTACTACGACTCCAGGGCCGACAGCAATACCATCTGTCACGGTTACCATTGCTCCATCGGTATCTCCTTCAGCATCCGGCGGGGGTGGCTGTACAATAGGAATTTTTCCATTTTCTGCAATACTGATCGCTATTCCGATTTTTGCGCTTTCCGGAAGGCGATAAAACCGCCCCGAATATTTCTGCAAAAGTAAAGCCCTCGCAGGTTTTCTTGCGGGGGCTTTTATTATCTGAATTCTCGAATCGGTGCTAAAAAATTACCGTCTGGATTCCACGAAGAGGTCTCCTTGCTCGAATTGAACGTGAACCTGTGAGGAGTTACTTTCAGCGCCGACACGTATCGTCCCGGCATACCCTGGCGGAAGAATCGTATTGTCGCCGAGAGAAATCGCCTGCCAGACAGAATTCCCCCGAGGTATGAGTATCTGTATGGCGCTTTTGAATTGAACGGAGGCATTTCCTCTGTTCAATATCAGGAAATCACTCCCTGACATTTGCATTTGTTCTTGGCATGAAATTTTCGCCGGCAACGACGTGACAGTCCCCAAGAGGTTCCAATCATCATTGGAACTCCTTTTCCATGAAACCATAAGACTCACCGGTCTGTCAGAGAAAGAAAAAAATCTC
>CALFXN010000106.1 GCA_937957815.1 uncultured Synergistales bacterium | reverse complement strand
AGGCTTTTGAGGACGGCAAGATGCTTGCTCACCGTCGTCCGGTCGCATGGAAAGGTGTCGCAGATCTCGCACGCGCACCGCTCCCTTTCCCCGAGCATCTCCACGATCGAAAGGCGCACGGGATGGGCCACAGCCTTGAGGATATCGGCCTTTTGCTGCTGTATGCGTTCGCTCATTACCGGGCATTCCCTATATGCTGCGGCCGAACCGGCCGTCTCAGGCGCTTCACCCTCCGCCACAGGAACATCCCCCCTTCATCCGCTTGAGCGCCGGGCCATACGCCGCGAGCAGTTCGCGGATATCCCCGTGACAGCAGCGCCCCCTCGGGTTCAGTTCGGCGCACTTGTGTCCCTTGCCGGCGCCCGTCGCGTCGCAAATCGCCTCGAACGTTTCGGCTCCAGCGGCGATGGCGCGAACGATGTCGCGCTTTGTGACACTCGCGCACCCGCATACGATTTCGGTCTGGGGAACCTTTTCCCAATCGGTCATTCCGTCCGAATCCTCCTCGTCGAAACCCGTTCTACACGAACAGGCCGAATATGTCCTGCAGCGTCTTGTACAGTCCGACGCCGATGAAAATCCCGCCGGTGATCCGCCGGGCCCACAGTTCGATCCGCGTCACGCGGCCGAAGACCCCCGACAGGCTCTTGACGCCGAAGGCGATCAGGAGCGCGAAGACGAGGACCGGCAACCCCGTCGCCACGCCGTACACGGCGGGCAGAAGCAGCCCGGATCCCACATTGACCGCGAGGGGAAGCAGCGAGCCGAAAAAGAGCGCGGCCGACACCGGACAGAACGCCAGCGAAAACATCACGCCCAGAAGCAGCGCGCCGAACAGCCCCATCTCTTCCGCACGCCGGGTCAGGGCTTCGGATGTCCCGCCGCCGAACGACGGCAGCGACAGCAACCCGAGAAGGATCATCCCGACGAGGACCAGAAGCGGCCCGAGAAGCTTGCTCATGGTGAACTGGAGCGCTGCGGAGACGCCCGGCGCGGACAGTGCGCTCGTCGCGAGCAGAACCCCGAGGACGGCGTAGGTCAGCACCCGGCCCAGCGTGTACAGGATTCCCGCAAGGAAGACCTCCCGCGGACTATCGACCCGTCGGGCGAGAAACGACACCGCCGCGATGTTGGTCGCAAGGGGACAGGGGCTGACGGCCGTCAGGAGTCCGAGCCAGAACGCCGTCGCGACGCCGAACCAGAGCGCGCTCACCGCTTCACCGACCCCGTTTCGTCTCCCTTGAGGAATGCCTCCGTCTCCGTGCGGATATAGTCGTCGAAGGCCGCCTCATCCCGGAACAGACGCCAGACCTGCTTCAGGTTCTTCCAGCGAACCTCTTTGCCGTCCTGAAGCTCGGAGAGGATCACCGACTGGTTGGTGATCTGATAGTCCTGGATGTAATGCCGGTTTTCGGGCGTCTCGACGTTGACCAGGCGAACCTCCATCAGGCCGCTCTTCTGTGCGTCGGCGAAGTGCGCGTCGAGCGCGTTCTTCGTCAGCCGCTCGATCGTCGTGCAGCTCACGCACCGCTTCCGGCCGTGAAGGTAATAGGCGACGAAACGCTTTCCTGCGACGGGCGCTTCGGCCGTCGCACTTTTTGCCGCTTCGGGCGTCCTCTCCGGAAGGGATTCGAGCGTCTTCGCCTCCTGCGCAGCGGCTGTGGTCACGCGCTCAGGCGCATCTGTCGCAACCGGAGCCGCGGGTCTGGCCGGAGTTTCGGGCGAAACGGGTGCGGCGGCCTTCCCAGGCGCCGGAGCCGAAGCGCGGCCTCCAAGCTCGCCGAACGCCACATAGCCCAGACTCGCGATAACGAACACGAGCAACACGACCGTCAGAACATTCTTCCCCTTCATACTGCGATCACTCCCCGAAAGACAGTGAAAATCCACATCTTCAAAACACCCTGGTTGGCCAAGGCTGTTCCTCCGAAACATCATATTTGAATGTGTGCATATTACCACATATCTCAGAAGCCGACCCGGTAATTCTGCGGAGTACTCTCTGCAAAACTTCCGTTCATAAGCCGGAACCGGCTTCACCGTTTCGCCCGGCCGCTTCCGTCTTTGGCCGGAAACCAGTGCTGCGTTCTCAGGCAGATCTTCACGAGCATCAGCATGACGGGCACCTCGATGAGAACGCCCACGACCGTCGCGAGCGCCGCGCCCGACGACAGGCCGTAGAGCATCGTGGCCGTCGCGATGGCCACCTCGAAGTGGTTGGACGCCCCGATCATCGCCGACGGGGCCGCGTCCGCGTAGCTGAGCTTCAGGACGCGCGACAGCCAGTATCCCAGCGCGAAGATCAGAACCGTCTGAAGGAAGAGCGGGATTGCGATCCACAGGATCGTGAGCGGGTTGGCCGTGATGACCGCCCCCTTGAACGAGAAGAGCAGGACCAGCGTCGCCAGGAGCGAAACGATCGTTATCGGCGTGAGGACGTGAAGGAACTTCTCGCGGAACCACGTTTCCCCCTTCGCGCCGATGATCGCCTTCCGCGACCAGTACCCCGCCACGAGCGGCAGCGCCACGTAGATGGCGATGGAGAGCACGAGCGCCTGCCAGGGCACCGGAATCCGGCCGACGCCCAGGAGGAAGCCGCCGAGCGGACCGTAGAGCAGCAGCATCGAGAGCGAGTTGATGGCGACCATGACGAGCGTGTGTCCGTCGTTGCCCCTGGCGAGGTATCCCCAGACGAGGACCATCGCCGTGCAGGGAGCGATCCCGAGAAGAATGCACCCGGCGAGGTAGCTCCGCCAGAGCGGAACCTGCAACGCCTTGACGCCTTCGACGAGGATGACCTTTCCGACGCCGTAGGAATCACCCACGGCGAGGTCGAGCCCGAGCGGCATTTTCACGATGTCCGTCGCGTCCGGGCCGATGAACCGGATGAAAACGGTCCCCAGGAAGAAGACCGCGATCGCGTACATCGTGAAGGGCTTGACGGCCCAGTTGACGAAGAGCGTGAGCCCGACGGGCCTGACGCTTCTGCCCGCCTTGAGGACCTCGCCGAAGTCGATCTTGACCATGATCGGGTACATCATGAAGAAGAGGCATATCGCGATCGGGATGGACACGACCGGCGCCCCGTCGACATAGATCGCCATGCCGTCCAGCGTCCGCGCGAACTCCGGGGCCGCCTTGCCCAGGAAGATGCCCCCGATGATCGAAAGCACCACCCACACCGTGAGATACCGCTCGAAGAACCCCAACCCCCGCGCCGGAGCCGGAACGTTCCCGTCCATCACGAATCGCCCTCCCCGATGTCGTCGCACGAAATGCGCCGCATCCATTCATACACGGCAGCGAATTCGGGAGTTCCGCAGTGCGCCTCCCGGATCGCCCCGATAACCTGCCGGACGAAAGGATCGTCCGACGCCCGCACCGAATAGTGCATCCACTGCTTCACGCGCCGCTTGTCGAGCAGCCCGGCGTCGTACAGAATCCGCAGGTGCCTCGACGCCATCGACTGCGGGATTCCAAGCCCCCTGTGCAACTGGCAGACGCACGCCTCCCCGAAGCCGAGGAGCGCCGTGAAAATCGAGAGCCGCGTCGGATCCGACAGCGCGCTGAAAAGGGCCGCAGCTTTTTCCACCCGGAACCCCTTCTTTCGTCAGACGCTTTTGCTGCGACCGTAGCGCTCGGCGACGATCTCGCTGATGATCGACACGGCGATCTCCGCGGGCGAACGGCCGCCGATGTTCAGCCCCACGGGCATCCTGACCTTCTCGAGAAGCTGCCGGGCGTCGTCGGTGGTCCCGAGATGCGCCTTCAGCTCCGCGACCTTCGCGCGGGACGCCATGAGCCCGAGATACTTCCACGGACGGTTCAGACACGCGGCCAGAACCTCCTCGTCGTGCTCGTGCCCGTAGGTCATGATGACCGCGTAGGTCGACTCGTCCAGAGGGGCGTGCGCGGCCGTCTCGGAGAACGGCCCGGAGAGGAACTCCGTTCCCTCGGGGAAGGTCGCGGCGTCGAGAAATTCCCGGCGGTCGTCCGCGACGAGGACGGAAAAGCCGCACGCGCGCGCCATCGGAACGAGCGCGCGGGCGACGTGCCCCGCGCCGAACACGACCAGCCGCGGCATCTCGACGAAGGGCTGGATGAAAAAGTCCGTCGTTCCGCAGCACGCCTTGCTGACGTTCTGTTCCGGGCCGCCGCTGAAGTCGTAGTGGAGCCGCCGGGAACACCCGTCCCCGATGGACGCGAGCGCGTGACGGATCGCGAACAGCTCCAGATTGCCGCCGCCGACGGTGCCGACGATCGAGCCGTCCTTTCGGACCGCCATCGTCGCTCCCATGCCGCGCGGCACGGATCCCGTCGCGCCGATGACCGTCACCAGCGCGACGGCCTCTCCGCGCCTCCTGCACGCCAGGACGGCCTCCATCGCGGCCGCGTCGGCCGTTTCGCGCCCGTCGCCCTTCGCCACGACGGATCGATCATGATCGACTTCGTTCATATTCATACCTCCCCGCCGATTAAAGTAGGTTATGCGCATATATGTATATGCTAAGTTGATAAATATCGACTGTCAAGAATCGGAAAGCGCCTCTCCAACTGCATACGGTCCCTGTCCGTCTCAAGCGTTCGCGCAACACGAAGGCCGGACTCCCGCGAGAAGGCATCGAAAGTGCATTGCATAGAACGGAATAACCAATAAACTATGGTTAGAAATGAATAATTGAAACCTTCAGCACAAATAGCTGAAAAGGGCTATAATACCCGTCAAAATCCTCAGTCCGCACGAAGGAGACAGTCATGCGACACATTCGATTCGTCCTGTCGGTGATCGCAGTTGTTGCTTGCGCGGCATCCGCGTTCGCGTTCACCGTCGAACCCGTGCCGGAATGGAACGAACTCTTCGACGCCCATCGCGTCACGGGAGTCGTTCTCGTCTACGACGACTCCGCGGACCGCTATTATTCGAGCGCGCCGCTGCGGATCAACGACCGGTTCCTTCCCGCGTCGACGTTCAAGGTTCTGAGTTCGCTCATCGCGCTCGAAACCCGCGTCGTCAGCGACGAGACGCAAATCATACCGTGGAACCGCACGGAGCGCGAGGTTGCGACGTGGAACCGCGACATGGACATGCGGGAGGCCATAGCCTGCTCCGCGGTCTGGGTCTACCAGGAACTCGCGCGGAAGATCGGGCCGGAACGCATGAACTTCTGGGTTCGCCGCGCGAACTACGGCAACGGGAACACCGGAGGGGCTATCGACAGTTTCTGGCTCGACGGGAACCTGCGCGTCAGCCCGCTCGAACAGCTCGAATTCATGCGGCGCCTCAAGACGGGACGGCTGCCGTTTTCGAAAAGGAACCTCGACATCGTCCGCAACATCATCATCCGCGGAAAAAACGAATGGGGGACCATCCGGGGCAAGACGGGCTCCGTCACGCAACGCCCTCCCCACGTCGGATGGGACGCGGGATACGTCGAAAACGGGGACAGAACCCTCTTTTTCGTCACGCTCGTGGAACACCCGGATCCTGCCGTCATCGCTCCGGCGCGCGAGGCCATCACCCAGAAAATCCTCCGCGACCTGAACGCCCGCTGAACCGGACATCGGACGCTCGAAACGCCAAAGCGGGAAGAGAGTTGCCGCCGTTCCGTGGAAAACCGGCGATACTCCGCTTGACATCCGTACCCGGAAGAGCGATATTTCCCTGTATTTCACACTCGCTGCGCCATCGCTGAAAGAACGTGACGGACACATGGACCAGGAAAACGCGCAATACATCCGGATGACCCGGACGCCGGTCGGTCGGCTCATCACCTCCCTCGCCATCCCGACGATCATCAGTATGCTCACGACGGCGATCTACAACATGGCGGATACCTACTTCGTGTCCAAACTCGGAACCAGCGCATCGGGCGCCGTCGGCATCGTGTTCTCGCTCATGGCGATCATCCAGGCCGTAGGGTTCACGATCGGGATGGGATCCGGCAGCCGGATCTCGCGCCTTCTCGGCGCGCAGAGGACGGACGACGCGAACGTCGTGGCCTCGGGCGGCTTCCTCATGGCCATCGGCTTCGGGCTGCTCCTCTCGGTCTTCGGAATCCTCTTCATCGACCGGCTCATGCGCATCCTTGGAGCGACGGAGACCATCCTGCCCTACGCGCGCGACTACGCGAAGTGGATTCTGTTCGCGGCGCCGGTCATGGCCGCGTCCTTCCTGCTCAACAACATCCTCCGCGCCGAAGGACGGGCCCGCCTCGCCATGGTCGGACTCACGTCCGGCGGCATTCTCAACATGATCCTCGATCCCGTCTTCATCTTCACCTTCGGGCTCGGCATCGCGGGCGCCGCCATCGCGACGGCCCTCAGCCAGTGCGTCAGCTTCGCCATCCTGCTCTCGTGCTTCCTGACCGGCCGGACGGTCACGAAACCCGGCATCGGAAAAATCCCGCTCCGCGCGACCGACTACCTCAAGAGCCTCAAGAACGGACTCCCCTCATTCTGCCGGCAGGGGCTCGCGAGCGCCGCGACCGTCGCGCTGAACATCGCCGCGGCCCTCTACGGCGACGCGGCCGTCGCGGGGATGTCCATCGTCGGCAGGATCTTCATGTTCATCTTCGCCATCACGCTCGGAATCGGGCAGGGGTACATGCCCGTCGTCGGCTACAACTACGGCGCCCGCAGGTTCGACAGGGTCAGGACCTCCTTCCTGTTCACGTTCAAGGTCGCGTGCGCGGCCATGACCACCTGTGCCGTTCTCTGCTTCGCCTTCGCCCCGTCGATCATGAGAATCTTCATCGAAACGGACCCCCGCGTCGTCGAAATCGGCGCGAAGGCCCTCCGGTGCATCAGCCTCGCCATGCCGCTCGTCCCGCTCGGAGTGGTGTGCAACATGACCTTCCAGTCGATCGGCCACGCGTGGACCGCGACGTTCCTTTCCACCGCGCGGCAGGGCATCTTCTTCTTCCCGCTGATCCTGATCCTGCCGGGGATCATCGGCCTGACCGGCGTCCAGATCACGCAGGCGCTCGCCGACACCTGCACGTTCCTTTGCTGTATCCCCTTCGCACGACGGTTCTTCCGGACGCTCGACGCGACCGAAAAGAAATAGCGCCCTTACTAGAGAACGAATCCCGCCACACCCCTCTATCCTGTCGCTCCGGAACGGTATCATCAGCATCGACGCATTCCGTCGGCACCAGCGACGCAACCTCATTAATAGTGAATACAATTAATTTATAGACGCAAATCGACGCCTATAATTGAGCCGAGATTGTGTTTTTTTCACAGGACGGGGAATAAAGGGAGGAGATATCCGTGCCCCAGGACCTCAGTTCCATACGTCTGCGCCGTCTCAACCGAATGATGCTCGAACTCGCGTCTGGCGACTGCGTTTCGAAAAACGCGGTCATGAAGCGGCTGGAATATACGCAGAGCCGAACCTTCGAGCGGGACCTCGCCTTCCTGCGGGAGGAGTTCGGCGTCGATATCGCCTACGACCGCGGGAAGAAAGGCTATCGTCTGGAGGGAAAGGGGCGTTTCCTGCTCACGCTCGACCTCTCGGAACAGGACGTCATGGCCCTCTCAGCCGGACTTCGAATGGCCGCACACTTTCTGCCCCATCTCGAAGAGGGGTGCGACCGACTCTGGAACACCCTTCGAACCGCCATTCCCGAAACGCTCGCGCGACAGGGGGATGAACTCGGCAAAAGCGCCGTCGTCGCCCTGCCCGTCTCGCCCGTCGACCCGAATATCTTCGAGACGATCACGACCGCGATCACGAACAGGCGCATGCTCCGGCTCCGCTACGCGGCCCCCGGACGTTCCGGCGACTCTCCGCACGAACACAACGTCTCCCCGTGGGGCGTGTACTTCCGGGCGCACGCATGGTACCTGTGGGCGCTCAACGAACGGTTCACCACGCCGAACCCCTTCCGCATCGGCCGAATCACGCGCGCGGACATCCTCGACAGGGCATGGCACGAAGTTCCCCCCGGAGACCTCT
This sequence comes from uncultured Synergistales bacterium, assembly GCA_937957815.1. Taxonomy (GTDB): domain Bacteria; phylum Synergistota; class Synergistia; order Synergistales; family Aminobacteriaceae; genus CALFXN01. The sequence goes on along the minus strand of CALFXN010000106.1, from coordinate 1,827 downwards.
GCGTGGAGCAGTACGCCTCGAGCGCGTGGTACGGAATGCCGGGCCCCGCGACCACGCCCGTGCGCATCCGCGTGCTCGCGCCGCTCGCCACGGCCGTCTCGGAAACCATGTGGCACCCCACGCAGCGCATCACGTGGGCAAAGGACGGAAGCAGCCTGGTGCTGGAAGCCGCCGTTCCCAACCTCGACGAAGTCGCTCGGTGGATTCTGGCGTCGGCCCCCAACGCGGAGCCCCTCGACCCGCCGGAGCTGCGCGACCTCGTCACGACGTGGGCGAAGGCCGCGTGCGGGGAGAAGTGAGGGGGGGAAGAAAGATCACGGAAAAATAAATAAGCTTATAATATCGAAAGGAAAGAATTTTATGATAATCATTAGAGATGAACCTAGCAACTTTAGAAATCAGGCGTATAATCAAGGATTTCTAATATTTGTCAGCAAAGACAACCATTTTGAAGATTTTAAAATTATAGAGATATTTAATGAATTTAAAAAGCCGATCCTTGGAGTGCTTCTGCAAAAAACTCTTCCAAAGGAAAATATCTTTGCACATTTTTTAAAACCTGAGTTCTTTGCAAGGCCTACTAAAAACACTTTTCACCTGCAATCATGGCAAACGTTGTACTCTCACAGTATGGGCGTTCGAAAACTGGCCGGATTCTTTGCGGAATCGTTCGGATGCAAAGAATGGGGTGAATACGCCGGTATGATTCATGATCTCGGAAAATATCTTCCGAGGTTTCAGGCGAAATTGTATGGAGAAGATATCTCCGTCGAGCATTCAGGGGTCGGCGCGTGTTTCGCCAAATCGAACCGGAGCGCATCTTTCCCTTTTGAAACTCTGGCAGTCATGTTCGCAGTGGCCGGTCATCATGGCGGTCTTCCGTCAAAAGCAAAAAATTGCGGCGGTAGAACATGCTTGAAGGATAGAATAAAGCGTAACGAGAAAGATACGGAACTCATCAAACAAATTGCGGCCGATTTCTTTCTTCAAATATCCGTACCTCAGGACGGTTTTTTCAAAGAAGGAAACTTTCCGGCGCACCCAGACAGCACGACGTGCAGACGTGCGGAGTTTTTCACACGGATGCTTTTTTCGTGCCTTGTGGATGCGGATAGACTTGATGCCGAACACTTCTCCGAAAAACGGAAATCCGATCTCAGGGGCTCTTCCTCCACAATTCTAGAGTTGCAAGAGCGACTAGACGTCCATATTCGAAATATCCCCAAGTAACAAGCTGCATCCGATATGGAGCAGCGGGTCAATCAAGTTCGCGCCGGCGTTCGTGCTCTTTGCATTAATGCGGCAAGTCTAGAGCCGGGGCTTTTTTCCCTTACTGTTCCTACGGGAGGAGGCAAAACGCTTTCCGGGATGGCTTTTGCTCTTCGCCATGCCGAACAATACCGGAAGGATCGTGTCATCGTCGTGATCCCGTATACCAGCATCATCGAACAGAACGCTGCGGTATACAGGGAAGCGCTTGGGGAAGAGAACGTCCTGGAGCATCATTCAAACATCGATCCTGAAAAATACGAGGAAAACGCAGCATATGCGACGCGGCAGGAACTTGCCGCCGAAAACTGGGATGCACGCGTCATCGTCACAACGACGGTTCAATTCTTCGAGTCTCTTCATGCGGCGTCGGCATCCCGATGCCGAAAGCTGCACAACATAGCGAACAGCGTCATCATCCTGGATGAAGTCCAGACTTTGCCACCCTCGTATTTAGAGCCGATCGTCGATGTCCTTGGCGAATTGTCGTCAAACTATCGCTGCTCGATTGTCCTCAGCACCGCAACACCGCCTGCGCTCCAAAAAAGACAGAGTCTT
>CALFXN010000105.1 GCA_937957815.1 uncultured Synergistales bacterium | reverse complement strand
CGATAGATCGCATATATCGAGATACGCCATGGGATACTCCTTTCCGGACATTCGAGACCGCTCCGGCATACGGATGACAGCCGGAGCGGTCTCTCCGCCGGGAGGTGGGGGAAGCGGACGATGCTATTTCGTCACTGACGAACCTTCGAATTTCGCGCTCCAGGTCTTCAGAATCCTGTCGCGATTTTTCGCCGCCCAGAACAGATCGTTTTTCGCGATAAGCTGACTCACGGGATCCTTCGAATACCCTTCCGGCAATCCCGTACCGGAAAGCCTTACAGCCGTGATCGGATAGTTCTTCGCATATTCCTTCATGATTTCATCGCCGATCGCCCAGTCGAGGAATGCCTTCGCGTCGGCCTTCACGGACGTTTTTTTCACAAGCGCGTTCGCCTCGACTTCCCAGCCGGAGCCCTCCTGCGGGAAGATCACGTCGACCGGAGCGCCCCTTTTTTTCTGCGACAGTCCCGCATACCCGAACGATACGCCGACGGTGCATTCGCCCGAAGCTGCGAGTTTCGCCGGCTTCGACCCGGAATGCGTATAGAACGCGATCTGTCCATTGAGTTTTTCGAGATAGCTCCACCCTTTTTCCTCGCCCATGAGTTGCAGAATCGCGGAAACCGTCAGGAATCCCGTCCCCGAAGACGCCGGGTTCGGCATAACGATCTTCCTCTTCAGCTCCGGTTTGAGAAGGTCTTCGAATCCGCGGATTTCGGGAAGCTTCTCCTTTTCGGCCTCGATCCTGTTCACGACGATCGCGGTCTCCCACACATCGATGCCTACCCAGAGCGGAGGATTCGCGCCGTCGCGGAAGGATGGGATCACGCGATCGAGCCCCGCCGGCGCATACGGTTCGAGCATCCCGAGATCGGCCATCACGAGCATGCTCGTCGCGGCCGTTCCCCATACGACGTCGGCTACGGGATTATCCTTTTCCGCCAGCAGCTTCGCCGTGATGATGCCGGTCGAATCCCTCACCACGTTGACCGTGATATCCGGACGCCGTAGAGCGAAGACTTTGAGATAGTCGCCGACCTGCTCGTTTTCGAGGGCGGTGTAGACGGTAATTTCTCCCGCCGTCGCCGTTCGGGAGCCAAGGCACAGGGCAGACAGCGTGAGGATGAGCGCAAGAACGGGTCGTTTCATGAACGGACACTCTCCTTCTGCGTGATCTTGTGTGTCTTTATTCAACTCTTCCTGCGTAACCGAAGTGCGAACGCCACGTATCGCGAACGTTCCGGAAAAGGCACGCCGCGGATGTCGCCGAATACGACGGTCCGGAATTCCGTTACGTGACGGGAACCATTTGAATCTTCTACACG
>CALFXN010000104.1 GCA_937957815.1 uncultured Synergistales bacterium | reverse complement strand
CTATAACTTCGGCGCAGTGGAAATCGGGTACGAACCCCTTCCAAAGATTTCTCTTCTCGGACCTCAGTTCGCCCTGATCAGACCCGAAATCCGGGATTCGAAACCGCACGACGGCGGGTATGTTTTCCTTGCGGTCGGGGGAGCCGATGTGCGAGGGGTAACGCCGGCGATCATCGACATGTGGAACGACGGTCTTCCTCCGCTGGTTGCCGTACTCGGTCCCTTGTGCGCCGGAAGCGTCGCGGATTCTGCGTCAAGGAGCGCGGATCGAAAGGAGAACGTCAGCGTCCTCCGGAATCCTCAAGAGTTTGCGGAAGTGATGTCCGGCGCTTCCATCGTCCTTTGTACTTCGAGCGTGACATGCTACGAAGCACTCGCGATCGGGAAGCCAGTCGTGGTATTTCAGGTTGCCGAGAATCAGATACGCATCGGCGATGTCATTGGAAAAAAACGGTATGGGATCAACCTCGGTTCCTGGGGAAGCTTCGTACCTTCCGATGTTCTCCACGCCCTGACACATCCGATTCTTCCTCCTGCAGATTGCGTCAATCTCAGGGGGGCACGGCGAGCCGCCGATACTCTCTATAAATGGTTGAAGAGGTGAGTCTCATGAAGGGCCTTCATTACGGACATCAATCCATCGACGAGAGCGATATCGCCGCAGTCGTCGCTGCGTTGAAGGGAGAGTGGCTGACCCAGGGGCCGCTCGTCGACGAATTCGAAGAACGTGTCGCGGGGTATGTCGGCGTCCCGTACGCGGTCGCGTTTTCGAGCGGAACCGCGGCGTTGCACGGAGCCATGTACGCCGCGGGTGTGGAATCCGGCGACGTGGTTCTCACGTCGCCGCTCACGTTCGCGGCGACGGCGAATTCCGTTTTGTATGTGAAAGGCGTCCCCGTCTTTCTCGATATCGATCCGAAGACCTACTGTCTCGACCCGGAGCGGGTTGCGCAATTCTGCCGCAGGAAGAATCCGAAGGCGATCGCTCCCGTCAGTTACGCCGGGTACCCTGTGGATATGAAGGCCTTTCGGAGTCTCGCCGATTCTTGCGGCGCAGTTCTCGTCGAGGATGCCTGCCATGCTCTCGGAGCGGAGCGGAACGGCGTGAAGGTGGGGCTCGAAGCCGACATGACGGTGCTGAGCTTTCACCCGGTCAAGCACGTCACGACCGGAGAGGGCGGCATGGTTCTGACGAAGTCGACGGAATTCGCGGAGAAATTGCGCCTCTTCCGGAGTCACGGGATTACGAAAGACCCCGCGATGATGGCGCGGAATCCGGAGGGGCCATGGTATACGGAAATGCTGGAACTCGGCTACAATTACCGACTTTCGGACATTCAGTGCGCGCTCGGCATCAGCCAGATGAAACGGCTCGACGCATCGATCGCGAGACGGCGGGAAATCGCAGCCCGCTATGACAACGCTTTCCGCGGCAATGACGCTATCGCGATCCCGCCGGGACATCCGGGGCATGCGTATCACCTCTACCCGGTTTGGATCTCTCCCGAACTGAGGAAACGTGTTTTCGAGGGGCTCAGGGATGCGGGCATCGGCGTGCAGGTCCATTACCTTCCGGTTCCGCTGCATCCGTATTACCGCCGCGTTTTCGGATATAAGCCGGGAGGTTTTCCGAACGCCGAAAAGATTTATTCGGGGGAAATTTCCCTTCCGATGTATCCCGATCTCGATGACGCGGATGTTTCGAGGGTCATACACGAGGTACTGCTGCTGGTCGGGGCATAGGACCGGTTCTTTTTTCTTTCGATTCCGATTTCGGTAGTTCTCCCTAGACGTTGCAGGGAACCAAGGATACAATCAGCGGGTCGAAAGAAAGCATAATGTCGGGGAGGTATTTGTTGATGTTTCGTGTGTCTCGTGGCGTTGTCGTTGCAATGGCGGTTCTCGGTGTGCTTGTGTTCGGGGCGATGGCGTCCGCGGACGAAAAGATCGGTGTCATCGATTCGCAGAAGATCGTCTTTCAGCACCCCAAGTTCGAGGGCATCACGAAGCAGATGCAGCAGATCAGCAAGACCAAGGAAACTGAAATGAAGGCGGCCGTCGACAGCGAGAAGGACCAGGACAAGAAGGCCGAGATCTATCAGGCGAAGCGCCGCGAACTGGCCCAGGAAGAACAGCGTCTCATGCAGCCGCTGTTTCAGGAGGCCCAGATGGCGGTTCGGACCGTGGCGAAGCTGAAGAATATCACCGTGGTCATCGAAAAGGGCGCCGTGTATTTCGGCGGCATCGATATCACCGACGATGTCATTCAGGAGCTGAAAAAGAACGCCGCAAAGGGTGGAAAGTAGTTTTCTTCATTAACTGAACTGGAATATCCGGGGTCCTGCGTTTCGGCGGGGCCCCTTTTTCATGTCCGCGCGACGGACCGGGAGTTGCCCATCTGTCCGGTGGCCGGAATGCCCGGACTGTAGTATGATATCGAAAACACGAAGTAAATTCCGTTTTCAGGGTACTTCTTCGGGGAGGGACATTCATGGCTGACATCAAAAAAATGTGCGTTGAGGAGATGCTCATTCCGGAAGAGTGCAATATCATCGTCGGTCAGAGCCACTTCATCAAGACGGTCGAGGACCTGTACGAGGCCATGGTGACCGCCGTTCCGGGGCTGGAGTTCGGTATCGCGTTCTGCGAAGCGTCGGGAGATTGCCTGATCCGGTACGACGGCAATTCGAAAGACCTTCAGGACGCCGCGATCGAAAACGCGAAGCGTCTTTCGGCGGGGCACACGTTCGTCGTGCTCATGAGAAAGGGCTATCCCATCAACGTGCTTGGCCGCATCAAGGACTGTCAGGAGGTCTGCCGCGTGTTCGCGGCGACCGCAAATCCGCTTCAGGTGATCGTCTGCGAGACGGAGCAAGGGCGAGGTGTC
>CALFXN010000103.1 GCA_937957815.1 uncultured Synergistales bacterium | reverse complement strand
GACCACCGAGATCTACACTCTTTCCCTACACGACGCTCTTCCGATCTGGGACATCCGCGGGCGGCAAGCCGGGCGACGACGTCGTGGACGCGGAATTCGTCGACCAGGGCGGCGCGCAGCCGTAAGGGACGACGCGGCGCACTGTTTTCAATAGATGGAAGGGGGAATCCGGCGCATTATCCCGGATTCCCCCTTCCCGTTTTCGTCCCGTCGCCTTATCCGGCGTTTCCGAGCGCGCCCAGGAGTTCCCGCGCGGCGATCTGGACGGGGTCCCACGGCGTCGAGAACGGCGGCGCGTAGCCGAGGTCGAGGTCGACGACATCCGGAACGGTCATTTCTCCCTGGATCGCCGTCGCGATGATGTCGATCCGTTTCGCCGCCCCCTGCCCCCCGACGATCTGCCCTCCGAGAAGGCGGCCGCTCTCCGCCGACGCGATGAGCCGAATGTTCATGTCCTCCGACTGCGGATAGTATCCTGCGCGGGTCTTGCTCCGGATCGTCGCGGCGACGACCGGAACGTTCCACGCAGCGGCTTCGGCCGCGCTGAAGCCAGTCCTCGCGACTTCGTACCGGCAGTGCTTGCTCATGGCCGTCCCGAGAACGCCCGGCAGGACCGCGTCGCCGCCTCCCATCGTGATCCCCGCCACGCGGCCGGCCTTGTTCGCGACCGTCCCGAGCGCGACGTGGACCGGGACGCCGGTCAGCAGACTGACGACTTGCGCACAGTCTCCGGCGCTCCAGATCCCCTCGACGGAGGTCCGCATCCTCCTGTCGACCGCGACGCTTCCCTTCGGACCGAGCGGCAGCCCCGCGGCCGCAGCGAGTTCCGAGTTCGGGCGCACGCCGAGTCCCATGACGACGATATCCGCGTCGATAGTTTCCGAACCGGTCACGACCGCGCGAACGCGTCCGTTTTCGGTCTCGAAACCCCTGAGTTCCTCGTTCAGCCGGACCTTCGTTCCGGTTCGCCGGATTTCGTCCTCGATCAGGGAGGCCATGTCGGGGTCGAACGTCCCCATGACCTGCGGCGCCCGGTCAAGCAAGGTAACATCCATCTTTCTGAGGCAGAATGCTTCCGCCATTTCGAGACCGATGTACCCGCCGCCGACGACGACGGCCCTGCGCGGCTCGCGCCCGAGAACGTACCGGTATACGGCGATCCCCGTCTCCAGGGTTCCGAGGCTGAATACGCCGTCCGCTCCCGCTCCCGGAACGTCCGGGACGAAGGGACTGGCACCGGTCGCGATCAGGAGACGGTCGAAGGAGTCCGAATACTCCCGTCCTGCGTCGAGATCCCTGATCCGGACCGAACGCCCCGCGGTATCGAGCGAGATCGCCTCGCAGCGGACACGGACATCGATGTTCAGGCGGGCTCGGAATTCCTCCGGCGAACGCACGAGAAGCCGTCGCTCGCTGTCGACCACACCGCCGATGTAATAGGGCATTCCGCACGCGGAGTAGGAGCAGAAGCCGCTGCGCTCGTAGACGACGATATCCGCGTCGGGCTTCCGTTTCCGTATCTGCCCCGCCGCGGACATTCCGGCGGCGTCTCCGCCCACGATGACGAACCGTTCCCTTCCCACAGTCGATCCCTCCCCGCTCCGGTATCGGCGTCAGTGTAGCATAACCGCGCATCCGGCGTCTTTATGCGCTATAATTTATATTTACCGTCGCAACAATTCGTGACGTATGGTTTACTACGGTTTTGAAGGGAATGTGAGTATCCGTGATCGTATCCCACGTGTCTGTCCTGTTTCTGTCTTTCGTCGGCGTCATCGGAACGCTGCTCTTTCTCGATTTTCTCTATCAGTGCGCGATCGCGCTGTCATACGTCGGGAAATCCTCCCCGCTTCCGTCTTCGCCCGCAGCCACGCGTTTCGCGGTATTGATCCCCGCGCACAACGAGGAGTCCGTCATCGTCCCGCTGCTCGAGAGTCTGAAAGAGCAGAAATACCCCGCCGGACTCGTCGATGTCTACGTTTCCTGCGACGACTGCACCGACGCGACGGCCGCGCTCGCCCGCGAACATGGCGCGAAGGTTCTCGTCCGGCGCGATCCGAAGCGCAGGGGAAAGACGTGGAACGTCCGCTGGGCGCTTGCGCACATCCCTCTCGACGGCGTCGATGCCGTCGCCGTCTTCGACGCGGACAACCTCGCGTCTCCCGATTTCCTCTCGAAGATGAACGACTTTCTCGTGATTCACCCCGAGGCGAAGGCCATCCAGGGATACCTCGACGTCAAGAATCCGACCGACTCCTGGGTGACGCGCGCCTACGCCGTGGGGTACTGGTTCACGAATCGCTTCTGGCAGGCCGCGCGCGATCACGTCGGTCTTTCGTGCGCGCTCGGCGGAACCGGGCTCGTCGTCCGGACGTCCACGTTCCTGAAGCTCACGGAGCGGATCGAGAGTCTTACGGAGGATCTCGAAATGACCGCGATGCTCGTGCTCGCCGGAGAACGGGTCTTCTGGAACGAAAGTGCGGTCGTGTACGACGAGAAGCCCGTCGCGCTCCGGCCGTCGATGCGCCAGAGGCTCCGCTGGATGCAGGGGCACTACTGGGTTCTCGGGAAGTACGGCCCGAAGGCACTCCGCCTGTTCGCGACGACGCGGCGGCTGCGGTACCTCGACCTCGTGCTGTACCTCCTCGTTCCCCTCAAGCTCTGCCTGTCGATCTTCGTGCTCGCAGCCGCAGTCTATGCGGAGTGGGTTCCCGGAATCCTGAAGACGCCGCAGGGCTTCGCCGCCTTCTTCTCGTTCCCCGTGATCTATACGATCGCGGCGTCCGTCCTCGGACCTTCCATCCGGAACGAACGCCTCGACCTGACCTACCTCCGTTTCTTCCCGACGTTCCTGTTCTACGGTCTCACGTGGCTCCCCCTCGTCTTCCGCGCGCTGTTCACCGCCCGCAATCAGGGGGTCTGGGTCGCCACGCGCCACAACAGGGATATCGACATCGCGGAGATCGCAAAAGCCCCCGCCTCGCGGCAGAACGGCTAGACGCGCAGCGGAGACGCGCGGTTTTCCCGCTACGCGTCGGGGAAGCGTTTCCTTCGTTCCCCCTCGACAGCGTCGACGAAGGCGTCGGCGCATTTTTCGCGCGGCGACAGAAGAGACGCCAGAACGTACGACGCGGTCGAGACCGCGAGCGTCCAGACGGAGGGCCATTGCCCGAGGAAGTTCACCTTCCACGCCGAGAGGACGATCATCGTGAGCGCTCCGGCGATCATCGAAAGAATCGCGCCCTGTGAGGTACCCCGGCGCCAGAAGAACGCGCCGAATACCGCCGGAACCTGCGCGAGCAGTCCGCCCGACGCGAGCTACGAGAGGACGACGATGAGCCCCGGCCGCAGCGACGCGAAAACGCAGCAGACGGCCGCGATAACAGGAATCGCGGCTTTTCCGGCCGCCAGTTCCGTCTCTTCGCCGATGCCGGGATTCAGGGTACGCGCGATATCGCGGGCGACGATCGACGAGAGCGTCAGCATGACGGCCGTCAGCGTCGACACGGCGGCCGCGACGATGCTCAGGAAGACGACGAGCGAGAGGGCGCAAGGAACGCGCGCGAGCAGCGCGGCCATGGCCCCGTCGGGATTGGCCAGCCCCGGGACGACGACCGCGGCCGCAAGCCCGAGGACGACGCAGAGCACCGTATAGACCAGGCCAAAGCCGGCAAAGCCCGCGATCATCCGCTTGATGCTCGTCACGTCGCGCGGGGAGTAGAGGCGCTGGACGACCTGCGGGTTCGTCACGGCGAAGAATGCCCACGGAAGCGTCATTCCGAGGAACATCGGCCACGGCCACGAGACTTCGAGGAGCGGCGCGACAGTCCGGACCGCGTCGCCGACTCCGGACGGAAGCAGGCGGGACGGAACGTACCACGCCAGAACCACGCAGGCGATCATCATGATGCCCGCCTGGAGCGCGTCCGTCCACGCGACGGACCGCAATCCCGCCCACCGGGAGTAGATCAGAGAAATGCCTGCCGCGAGCAGGATCCCGGCTGCGAACGGAATTCCGCCCCCGGAGAGCGTCTCCACGAGATATCCGACGCCCATGAGCTGGACCGACGCGTACGGAACCAGCATCACGAGAGAAAGGACGGCCGCGATGCATCCGACCGTCCGCGACCCGTAGCGAAGCGACAGGAGCTCCGGAGGGGTCACGAGATTGAATCGCCGTCCCGCGACCCAGTATCGGGGCGCGAAGACCGTCAGCAGGACGACCGTCGCGGCGAGGTACGCGAGTTCGAACCCGAGCGACGCGACGCCTGAACGGTACGTGATTCCCACGAGCCCGACCATCATGAACGCGCTGTAGGTCGTCGCGCTGTAGGTCAGCGCGGAGACGACGCCGCCAATGCCGCGGTTCGCGAGGAAGAACTCGCTCATCCCGCTCCCCGTCTTTGTGCGCGCGTAGAACGAGAGCGCGGCTCCCGCGCCGAACCAGACCACGATCGCGGCAACCAGAAGGCTAACGGACACCGCGATTCCTCCCGCTTCCGTTCCAGAAACGCGTGTAGAGTGCCCCCGCCGCTATCACGAGCGCACACCCGACCGTCCAGACCGCGAACGGACCCCTGACCGTGTGCCCCAGTCCGCGCGGCAGGATGTACGGCGCAACCGCGAAGAGCAGCACCGCCAATCCCCCCGAAACAACCCAGATTCGTTCTTTCTTCGACATGACCGGCTCCTTTCGCTCTCCTACGGACGCAGGAGAATCCCGAGCGTCCGCAGCGCCTCCTCGACCCGCGACATCGTCGCCTCGTCGGGAGCTTCGACCGTGTGGAGATGGAATCCTCCCGAAAGCGTCAGAAGCGCGCCGCGCCCGGAACTTTCGAGGAGAGTGACGAACCGCGTCACGTCGTCGCGCGTCCGGACTCCGATCGCTCCCCTGATCTCCCCGTAGACGGGGTGGTCCACGATGACGTCCGCGACCGTTCCTCCGGCATCGACGACGGCCCGAAGCTCGTCATGGATCGCTTCCGCCCCGTGGCGGACCGCGAAGAGACGGCGGACGCCCGAGCGTCCCCGGTCGAGGAGATACCCCTGCGACGTGGCCGCGACGGGGATCCCCTCGTTGCGAAGCGCCGCCATGTCCTGAACGATCGCCTGACGGCTCACGCCGAAGCGGGCAGCGAGCTCCGTGCCGTTCAGGGGACGCGTCGCCGTCTCGAGATCCGAACGGATCGCGTCGAGTCGTTCCCTTTTATCCATCTGTACACCCCCATACTAGCTATTATCTGCTAGTAGCACATTATAGCACGATCGGCACTCCCCGGAAGAAAGTCACTGCCTTCCGGACGTCCTCGCGCCTTCTTCGTTTCTCCCGTACGCCTGACGCACGGAACGGAATGATATAATGTCTGCAGGTTCATATTCGAATTACGCGGGGAGGGAGACCGATGATGCGTTTCGTGTGACGATCCGTGAATGCCGATGCACGGGCTGCATGGATCATCCGCCGGTTTCCCGCGAACGCGTTTTCCCAGCTTCCGACAATACCCCTCTGAACCATCCCCTTTCGCGGGTTTCCCGGAGCCGAACCGATGTCCTTCGGACTGCGTCCGAAGGCGTCGCTTTGCCCTGCGTCGTCTCTGCGGCGCTTTTTCGTTCGGTCGCGCGTCGCGCGTGACCCTTCCGTTCGCTTTTCGTTCTCTCGAAGGGTGGTTTCCATGAAAACTTCAGGTGGTCCTCTCATGTCCCGACACGGCCCGATGATAGCGGGCGCCGTGATCGGTGCGCTCGCGGCATATCTCGTGAAATCCGGCAACCCCGGCAATATGGGAATCTGCGTCGCCTGTTTCACCCGCGACATAGCGGGCGCGCTCGGGCTTCACCGGGCGGCGGTCGTCCAGTATCTCCGGCCCGAGATCGCGGGGTTCGTCATCGGAGCGTTCCTGTCGGCGCTCGTTTTCGGCGAGTATTCGCCCCGGAGCGGTTCGTCTCCGGTGGTGCGCTTCTTCCTCGGCGTCTTCGCGATGATCGGGGCGCTCATCTTCCTCGGCTGCCCGTGGCGGGCGTATCTTCGCCTCGCCGGCGGCGACTGGAACGCGATCGCGGGAATCGCCGGGCTCGCCGCCGGTGTCGTGATCGGCATCGTCTTCCTCTGGAACGGATTCACCCTCGGTCGCGCGCACGCGACATCGAAAGTTTCCGGACTCATGATGCCGCTCGCGGCCGTCGCGATTCTCGCGCTGCTCGTCCTGCAGCCGACATTCGGCAAAGACGGAACGGGGCCGATCTTCTTCTCGAAGGAAGGCCCCGGAGCCGCGCACGCGCCGCTCATGATCTCGCTCGGCGCGGGGCTCCTCGTCGGGTGGCTCGCGCAGCGCACGCGCTTTTGCACCGTCGGCGCGATACGCGATCTCGTCATGCTCCGGGACTCGCACCTCTTCCGGGGCGTTCTCGCGTTCATCGTCGCCGCGCTCGCGACGAACCTCGCGCTCGGGCAGTTCCACGCGGGGTTCGAGAAACAGCCCGTCGCGCACGTGAATACGCTCTGGAACTTCCTCGGAATGACGCTTTCGGGCCTCGCGTTCACGCTCGCGGGCGGTTGCCCGGGACGTCAGCTCATCATGAGCGGCGAGGGGGATGGCGACGCGGGTGTGTTCATCCTCGGGATGCTCGTCGGTGCGGCGTTCGCGCACAATTTCAGCCTCGCGTCGTCTGGGGCCGGGATTACAGCGTTCGCTCCGGCTGCGTTCGCGGTCGGGATAGTCTTCTGCCTCGCGGTCGGCTTCCTGTCGCGCGACAGGGTGTAGGAGGGATCGGACGATGACTGACGCAACGATCGTCGACGCCCGCGGGCTCTCGTGTCCCGAGCCGGTGGTTCGGACGAGGAAGGCGCTCGCCGCCCTCGCGGAAGGACGAGTGGACGTTCTCGTCGATACGGTGACATCCCGGGAAAACGTCTCGCGCTATGCGAGATCGCAGGGATGGACCGCAGAAGTGAAAGATGAAGGCGACCACTTCGTCGTATCGCTGAGAAAATAGGACCGAAAAGAAAGAGGGACCCCGCGCGATTCCGAGCGGGGCCCCTCTTTATGCGTCATGCGTCCGGTCCGCTTCTGCCCCCGCCGAAGGAGCGTCAGCGCTTCGATGCGGCGAGAAGAAAACCACATTTCGCTCTCGCTTCGGAAGCCGTCGTAAGAAAACGGCGCCGTGTATCGGCGCCGCGCGATGGGAATGCATGAATGCATCGAAGACGAGAGGATAGGACTGCACTGTTCTGGAATCACCTCACCTTGACGCATCAATCTTCATGCTTCGATCAAGGCCCGTTGGTCACTTTCTCCGCCGGTTCCCACCACAACGGAATCCTTATGGATTCCTTGGTCAATCTTCCGTTCCCCATCGCCACGTCACGCGCCGCGGCGAACCCCGCCTGCGCATGCCGAACCACTCCCATCCCCGAGTCGACGGTCAT
>CALFXN010000102.1 GCA_937957815.1 uncultured Synergistales bacterium | reverse complement strand
CGGGGGCAGGATTTGAACCTGCGACCTTCGGGTTATGAGCCCGACGAGCTTCCTGGCTGCTCCACCCCGCGATATACAACCTCTTTGGTGCCGGACGCGGGACTCGAACCCGCACGGACTCTCGTCCACAGGATTTTAAGTCCCGTGCGTCTACCATTCCGCCAGCCCGGCCAGCACTGAGAGATTATAGAGACACAAAGGGAATTCGTCAAGCTCAAAGTCCGGAGAATCGATTTTCCGAAAAAAACATCCGGTAATCACGCGTCTTGTGCTGCCGTTTCCGTCATCGGCACAGGTGACCTGTACTTCCTGAAAACGTGAGGTTCTTTTGCGAAACGTACCGGCAACTGCAACGGAAGAAGTTCTCTTTTCCCGAAATCATCAATCGCACAACGAATGAAAAAAGCATCCTGTCCGGCAATGTCGACAATCTTCATTCGCGATTCGGACCTTCCTGCGCTGTCGCGAAGAATCAAAATCCGCGGGCTTAACAAATTCCGTTCCTTCGCCTCAAGGACGACTCCAAACGATCCATCGGAGAGTTCGACCGCTGTTCCTGCCGGATACAGCCCCAATCCTGAAAGAAGAGTTCGAACGATAAACGTGTCGAAGTTCGACTGTGCGCGCCCGACGATCGCCGATACGGCCTCGTCGCTCCTCCTGGAGTCCTCTCTTCCGGCTTCGTTGATCAGATTGTCGAAGATATCGGCAATCGCAACAATACGCGCCGGGATGGGAATATCCTCTCCCTTCAAGCCGTCCGGATACCCCTTCCCCTCCCACAGCTCGTGATGCGAACGAATTGCCGAAAGAATTCGATCATCTCCGACGGAAACATCCTTCAAAACGGCCTCACCCAATAGAGTATGGCATTGAAGCATCCTGATCTCGGCTTCGCTGAAGGTCTTCCGTCTGCCAATCAGTTCTCTCGGAAGAAACGCCTTGCCCACGTCGTGAAGCAGCGCTCCCATGGCAACGGCTGCCGTGTATTTCGGCCAGAGGGGGAACATCCTCGAAGCGATGTACCCCGAAACGAGCGCGACATTAAGTGAATGATGCGAGAGCGTTTCCTCGACTCCCCGGATCATGGAAATCGAAAACGTGATCTGAGGGGTCTTGTGAATCTCGTCCTGAAGGTACGGCCCGATTGTCAGAAGTGAGAGGATTCCGTGCTCTCTTCTGCCCTTATCGTGAATGTTCGAGAACAAACCGGCCACCTGCCGCACGACGACCTGCGAAAGGAGCGTGTTCACCTGAGGAATCGTATGGTTCCAACTCTTGAGAAGATTTCTGAATTCTTCGGCCGTAACGATCGGACTTTCCTTCACAACGATATGATGAACTCCGTGGCGTTTGAGAAAATCAACGATATCGGGCTGCGATCGTCGGAGGGATGAAAGTTCATACCCTTTCGGAACAAGAAGAACGGAAGAACCGGACACGACGTCGGCCGCCGTAACGCCGTGTTCTGACGCAATTTGCTCAACACGAATTCTCTTCGTCCGCGCCATGTTCTCGCCCCTTCGCGTTTACATTTTTTTACTTATTTATCCTATCGGATAGGATTCCTTTACGCAAGACGGCGGACGAGTTTCGTATGGAAAGGTACAGACGTGCGATCATTGACACAAGCAACCGGTAATGATATTCTGCATAATCATGCGTATTGTACATTTTAAAACACTAAAGCATGGAGTTGAAAACCATGTATCGGCTTGACAAGAACGAACTTCCCTTCTCACTGCCTTCCCAGCTCAGGGAGCGGATCCGAAAAGCGCTCGACGCTGTTGAGACAAACCGGTATCCCGATCCAACCTATACGGAACTCAAAACCGCTCTCGCATCGCGTTTTGGACTCAAACCCTCGAACGTCGTCACCGGAAATGGCGGAGACGAGCTTTTGTGGCTTTCCTTTGCATCGTTCGCCCGGCAAGACAGGCCGGTTTTTTTTCTGAAGCCTTCTTTTTCAGAATATGAGCGTCTTTCGGGTGTATTCAACGTGTCTCATGTCTCCTCGACGATACAAATCGCCGAAAATATCTCCTTCGACATGGCCGGCTGCATCTCCGCCCTTCGGACGCACACTCCATCGCTCGTCCTTATCGATTCTCCGAACAATCCGACCGGAAACAGCCTTCCACCTCAGATGCTCGATGAGATTTTCGAATGGACGCAATCGAACGACTCCATCCTGCTCCTCGACGAGGCGTATGGGGAATTCGCGGAGCACCGCTATTCCGACCGGTTCCTCGACACCGGAATTCCTCCCCGCACCATAGTTCTCAAAACACTCTCGAAAGCGTGGGGATTCGCGGGATGCAGACTGGGATACGTACTCTGTCCGCCGGAGATAGCCGGCATTCTGGATGGAATCCGGAGCCCGTTCAACATAAATGCGTTCTCCGCCGCTGCGGCCCTTGAGCTTCTCCGGTATCCGGAAATCATGGAAAGGAACGTCGGGGAAATACGTTCAAGAAGGGACTCTTTCACACAACGCATGAATTCGTTGTCGGGATGGCGCGCATTCCCGAGCGACACGAATTTCGTTCTCCTTGCCAGACAGCCTGTCATTCCTGACTTTCACCGGATTTCAGCGTCTGCGGGATTTCGCCTCAAGATCGTTTTCCCGGAGAATCGGAACCGGACATGGATTCGGGTAAGCATCGGAACCGAATGGGAGATGGAAGCTCTGTTTTCGTTCTTTTCCACCCTGTAACCGTAGTGATCGACAGTGGAGGTGTATGCCTTGGCTGATACCTGGAAGGATGAATGGACCGATCAATTGTGCCGTGCGTTTCTTTCGCTGAAGACAGTCGACGAGATGTATTGCTTCCTTGAGGATGTTGCAACGATCGGGGAGATTTGCGCCCTCGCCCAGAGACTCGAAGTCGCCCGCCTGCTGAACGAAGGATGCACCTATCCCGAAATCGCGAAGCAAACCACGGAGGGGAAAAAAAAGGTAAGTACCGCAACGATCAGCCGGGTCAAGAAGTTTCTGGAGTACGGCGCGGACGGATACAAAATCGTGCTCGAACGGCTCAAGCAACAGGAATGACAGAAAAAAGCGACCGGAAGAACTTCCGGTCGCTTTTTTCTGTCATCGGGCAGTACCCGCGAAAAAACACAGCGAGACAAGAGGGCATTGGATGCATTTCGGATTTCTCGCGGAGCATAGTCCTCTCCCGTGGTGGATAATGTTGACGTGAGCGCCTAGAAATCGGTTTTCAGGAACGACGGACTCGAAAAAAACGCTGATCTTTTCCGGCGGCGTCCTTTCTTCAGCCCACTCCATCCGTCGCGCGAAGCGGGCGATATGCGTATCGACGGGAAATGCGGGAATCCCGAAATCGAAGAGCAGAACGCAGGCGACGGTCTTCGGACCGACTCCGGCGAACGAATCGAGCAAATTTCTTATCCCGCCGGGATCCCATGAACGGAGAGATTCCATGGAGTATGTTCCCAGCCGCTCGTAAACGACCTTCAGTATATCGACAATCCTTTGCGATTTGATAAGCGATAACCCGGCTGGTTTGATCGCTTCCGCAATACCTGCCGGATCGTGTACGGCCATAGACCATTCGGGAAAAGCCTCGCGAAGGCGCTCATACGCGCGATCCCGGTTTCTGTCGTTCGTGTTTTGCGACAGGACCGTCAGGACAAGTCCGTCAAGCGGATCTTCATGTCCGAGTTCCGGAGGATTTTCTTCGTTATGCCATATTCCCTCGAGAATATCCAAAACACGAAGAACCTGTTCCCGGAGGCTCCGATCCGATTTTTGTCCGGCTTCGGCCATCATCATTCCCCGCTGTCCGCCGAATTCTCCGTTCCGGAGTCCTCAACGCCGAAAAGCTTTTTTATCTTCGCGGCATCTTCCATGAATTTCCAGAGACGCGCGTGAACAAGCCCGTGGATGCTTCCCTCTGGGAATTTTCCGTCTCCATCGCGTGTCCCTGCGGGACATCTGGTCAGGATCTCGATGCCGTCGTCGATGGTATCGACGCTCCAAACGTGGAATTTTCCCTCTTTCACGGCCTCGAGTACGTCGTGGTCCAGCATGAGATGCCGTACGTTCCGTCTCGGAATCATGACCCCCTGGGTTCCGGTCAGACCATGCACGCTGCAGTATTCGAAAAAGCCCTCGATCTTCTCGTTGACGCCGCCGATCGGCTGTATGTTTCCGAACTGATCCACAGATCCGGTCACCGCGATATCCTGCCTGAGCGGTACTCCGGAAAGCGCCGAT